>VGBQ01000051.1 GCA_016870425.1 Actinomycetota bacterium
AGGTAGTTCTGTCCGTTGGCCGCCTGACCCGAATTGTCGACGATGGTCACGGACGCGACACCGCCGGAAGGCTGGACGGCCGACCAGTAGTTGACGTCACGGCTCTCGACGTCATCGACGTAGAAGGTTGTGGCCGCCGGAATGTCGATCTCCGTGCGTATCGTCGCCGTATTCGTCTTGGTGATCGGCAGGCTCATGAAGAAGTAGCCCCACTTGTTGGACACTGAGACGGCCGACTGATAGCTGTCCAGGGTGTTGCCATTCGCGTCAAACGTGCGCACCCAGAGGTAGCCGGTCACCGGCTTCGAGGCACCAGGCGCACGGAGCCAGGCCGAGAACTCGTGCGCAGTCCCCGACGTGGCCCTGTAGGTGTCGTCGAGGTAGACGCCCGCGCTCTGGCTGCCGGTGTTGCCGATGAGGAGATATCCGTCGCCGTCATAGGCGTTGGTGGAGTCGTCGACCCCCTGCACCGCGACGAAGCCGCTTGTCGCGGAGGTCTTCCAGTCGTCCACCGGGGTGAGGTTGATCTCGGTGATCGATAGGTCGTCCACCAGCACGGTGTTGGTCCCTGCGCTGTCGGTGTAGCTCATGGCCACGCTGAAGGTCGTCGCCGCCGACGAGATGGGCAAGGTCACGACAGCATTGGTCCACGACCCCTTCGTCGAAGGCAAGGAGATCGAGGTGGTCTTCGTGTTGTTCCCGGCCGTGAAGGTGATGGACACGGGCTGCTTGGTGTTGTTGGCGGTATTGGGCGCCAACCACACCGAGGCCTGCCAGGTGGAGCCCTGAGCTGGTGCAGTCGTGGGCGTCACCGAGTAGGTATCGATCTGGGTGCCGCCGGCGCCGGGCCTCAAGACCAGGGTTCCTGCGCCCGAGTGAGCAACGGAGCTGTCACTCAGCACAACAGGGGCAGTGCTGACGTAGACCGTGACGCTGTTACTGGCTGATGACAGCAGGCTCCAGCCATATGCGTTGTAGGCCTCAACCTGGAATTGATAGGTGCCAGCGGCAGGGCTGAAGCTGCAGGACGTTGAGGGCGGAGTGAACGTGAGCTCGTTCCAGTTGTTCGTGCAAACGGACTGGCCCGAGGTGGTGAGCACCTTGTACTTCTGAATGGGGAAAGCGCTCGGTGTCGATGATGCTTTCCAGGAGACCGTCACCTCACTACCGCTGACCGATGCCTGCACGCTGCTCGGTGCGGTGGGTGCACTGGAGGTCGGGCTGGCCTTCGACTTCTGCGTCGAGGACACCGTCGTCGTCGGCAGGACATCGACACTCGAGGTCCAGCCACCCGGCGATGGCGGAGCACCGAGATAGGCACCCTGCGTCGAGTCAATGTGGCTGACGATGAGCGAGACATCGTCAAGGTAGACCGGGACACCGATGAAGCCCGAGGTGACGTCGAGGGTGATTGCTGGCAGGTAGGAGCCGCCCTTCATGGTGCGAGTCACCGTCACCTCCTGCCACGTGTCGGTGCCGGTGAACTTCTGCGACGTCGTCCCGGCCTGCTCGTAGATGGTCAACTGCCCCGAAGCGCCCCCGGGGCTGAGCACCCAGGCAGACACGGTGAAGACCGAGTTGGCCAGCGGCAGCTGGGCGAACGGGTAGATGGCGCTCGAGCCATTCGCGAGATTGGTGACCTGCAGGGAGCTCGATCCGGTGTGCCACTCGTCGGTCGTCACCTGCACGGACGACGCCTGGCCGCCAGCTGTGTTGGGGTACCACGGCACCTGCTGCAGCACTTGGTCGTCGACCTGCAGTTCGGCGTTGGTGGTCTTCACGGTGATGCGCGGCCGGAGGTCGGTGTGACCGGACTGGCCTACAGCCAGGGTTGTCGACACCTGCGTCCACGTTGTGCCGACACTGAACGATGAGCTGACCGTCTCGGTCGTGCCGCCCAGGGCAGTGAGACTGATGTTCCCGCTGACCGTTCCGCTCGCGGCCCGTAGCCAGGTGGAGTAGGTGTAGTAGTCGCCCTGCTGGGGTGACTCTCCGGTGGAATACTCAAACGGCATGCTGGCCTGCGAGGTCGTGTAGAGAGACGCCCTGCCATTGCCGGAGTGCGCACCGTCCGCGATCCACACCTGATTCGGGCCCTTGACGATGGTCTGCTCATTGGGCATGTTCTGCAAGGAATTGATTTGAAGGTCATCCCAGCGGATGCCAGTCGACGAACTGCTGCCGTCCGGCACCTGACCGAAGACACCGCCCGGGACGGAGGGCATCGCCAGGGTCTGGCTGAAGATCACGTCATTGCCGTCGGTGAGGTCTACGACGTACGCAGTCACATTGCTACCCACCGCCGTGAGTCGGACCTGGTACCAGTGTCCTCTTGTCACATCCGGGACCTGCTGCGCGCCGCTGACCATGCTCCAGCTGCTGCTGCTGCTGCGCTTGAAGAAGCCACCGTCACCGTGGGATGTCTGCAGGCGGAAGAAGTAGCCGGTCATCGAGCTGTACTTGCCGTCCAGCCAGAAGCCGAAATTGGCGATCTCTCGATCACTGGACCCGGTCGGGAAGAGGACTTTGTAGGAGACATCGAAGTCTCCGGGGGTGTAGCCGGTGGTGGAGGAGTAGGTCATCCACGATTGCTTGCCGTCTGAGCTCAGCGTGCCTGGGTAGTCAGTCGCGATTGACACACCGCTGGAGTAACCGCTCATGAGCGGCGACGTGGCCATCGACTCGAAGGTGCCGACGACATTCGGGCGCGTCACCGTCGGAACGGTGTTACCGCCGTAGGTCGAGGTGATAGCGAACTCCACCGCGTCAATCTGCACCGAGGTGCCCGAGGTCTCGGGGACCAGCGTCACGGTGACGGATTGGCACCCGTTGCCGAGCTTTCCTGACGCCACTGCCTCGGTCCACGAACCGGACACGGCCGTGACAGAGGGGCTGGTGAAGGAGTCTGTGGAACTGCAGCCATTGCTGGTGACCAGGATGTGGAACGCGGCAGACGTCGTCTTGTTTGACATCACCCAAGCACTCACCTCGACGCCGAAGTGGTTCAACGGCACAGGGATCGTCTGCGTGAGGCCGCCAGTCGTGTTCTTGGACGCGGAGTTGTTATTGAGCACGACAACGTAGTCCCCCTGGTCCGTGGGACCGGTTGACGACGAAGCCGTGCCACTGCTGATGGAGGTCGTGAAAGCGCTGGACGTGGTTGTCCAGCCGAGCGTGCTGCCGCCATTCTCGTCGAAGTCTCCGTTGACGAGGAAGTTCTGATCCTCGAAGTCTCCATTGGCAAGGATGTTGGTGAAGGTGCCCTCTTCGAAATCACCCGTGGTGATCACGTTGAGGCCCACCGAGTCATCGAATGAGCCGTCGATGACGACATCGCCTGGGTTGACCGAGCGTTCGAATCCCCCATCATTGGGAACATTCGCCGGCAGCTTGCCGTCAAAGGAGCCGTCGACGATGGTCGCATTCTCAGGCTCGAAGTCACCGGTGGGCACAAGGTTGACGAAGTCCATGGTGCCCTCGGGCTGGGTGCTCTGCGTGCCCGTGGCGCTCAGGCCGACGGTGACCGTCGAGTCGCCTTCCTTCTGATAGCCGATGTAGACATCCAGCGGGAAGTGATTGCCGTTGATGACCACATCGCACTCGGCATCGAACTTCAGGACGAAGTCCTCCAGGCCATCATCCTTTGTGCGACTCATCGTGATGACGATCTCATCGAGGGTGAAGCCACCGCCCGAGAGATTGACGGGGATCGTGCCCTCGATGCTGAAGTTGCCATCGAGGTCGAACCACCCCTGCGCGGTGATCACGGCGTCCTCGCTGCTGCCCGTGCCGAAGTCGCGCATGAGGTTGCCGGGAATCGCAATATCGGCGGTCACGTAATTCTTGTTGGGATCTGCATCGACCTCCGTGCCGTCTAGGAAGACGGTCTCGGTGTCCGGCAGGCCGTTGTAGACGTAGCCGACCAGGCCCGTCGAGGAGACATTGACATCGTTGTAGTCAGTTGTCGTGATGCTGCCCCCCGTGTTGACCTGCGCGAGGATCACGCCCCTGTCTGTCCACGCGGCGCAGCCCAGCGTGTTGACGGTCGAGACGTAGGGCACGGGCACGCTGAACGCCGCGCAGAACTCGACGTTCATCCCATTGCCGTTGTCACTGGACAGGTCGGGCAGCACGATGTCCTCGCTGGGTCCCGTGCCCGTGCCCCGCCAGATCGTGATGTCCGGGTTCGCCATCGTGATCCCAGCAACCGACACCGAGCCGTTGGCCTCAGCGTCCCACCAGCCCCAGCTCAGGTCGGTGAGGAACGCACCGTTGGACGTCGCGGAGGGGAAACTGGGATCGTCGAAGTCGAGGGTGGAGTCGCCCCCGATGAAGATTCCCTCACCATCGGGACAGTTCGACTGATCGGTGAGCGGGCAGGTGTTGGAGACGGTGAATGCTCCCTTGTACTGGATCCCCTTGGCCATGTCCTGCCACTCCTGCATCGAGATGGCAATGTCCCAGGTCTGCACACCCTTGGCCTCGGTAATCGTCCCGGAGAAGTCGGTCTCAGGGACCTCCAGGCCCGTGAACGGGTTGTAGAGGTTGGACGGGGTGCTCGCGGAGACCGTGGCCGTCCAGTTGTCCGCGTCGACGTAGGTGTAGGACATCGGCAGCAGGAAGGTCTCGCCGTCGGCGTCGGAGAGCTCCAGGGTCGTCGTGCCCGACCCGGTGATCGGCGGCACGGTGATGTCATAGGCACGCGGCTGCACCGCGGCGGAGGCAGCGGGCGCGCGCTTGCCGATGGTGGAGTGATGCTGCGAGCCGGGGCCCTCCCAGGCAATCAGGCCGCCGACGAAGCCGCCGCCGCCCTTGATCGTGATGCGGCCGCCTTCGACCTCGTGCTTGTAGGCGGCTAGTGCCCACACGGGCAGGGTGCCAGCGCCCCAGGCGACACGCTTGTAGTAGCCGCGCACCGGCACCCTCGTGCCGTGGATGTCGATGTGGCCGGTGGCCGCGAGATCGACCTCACCGTCGGGCTTGACCGGGCCGGCGAATCGGATGGCACCGATCCCTGAGCGCACCTTGTGCACCAGGGAGGCGTCTAAAAAACTCCAACCCTTGCCGGCAATCGGCCGCACGACGTAGTCGTTGTCGGCGTCCCACGTCCCAGGGAAGTCAAGGAGTTCCTCACCCGGTGTCTCCACGCTCAGCGCACCCGTGATCCCGCGCGGGGTGATGGTGAGTTGAGTGGACACCCCGGTGAACGCTCGCTTGCCTGGCAGGCTGAGGAAAGTGCCCGAAGCCGAACGTGCCTGCACGGTGTAGGTGTCTTTGCCGCGGAAGCCGACATCGACGACGTAGTCCAGGGCACCGATGGACGTCTGGCCCGGCGCAGTCAGGGTCGAGTGTGGGCGTCCTGAGCGCATACCGATTGACCCGGTGAGCTCACTGGTGCGTACGACGACCCGGTCCGTGCCCGGCACGAACCACCGCGGGCGCGAGGCACCATCGACCCGAGCGCTCCACGTGTCGGCGCTCCCGATCTCCAAGATGGCCGGCGCCGTGAGCGCGGGCTTCTCGAGCACCAGCGTGGCGGTGCCACGAGGGACACGTCTGGCCGGGACGACCTCGACGGCCACCTGCTCGAGGCGCGCGCCCGCCACGGTGACCGGGCGCTTGATGGAGCCCGCCAGGCGCCAGGTGGTGGTGGCAGAGGGGCCGGGCTTGGTGGCGCGCAGGAAGCCGGTGACCGGGACCTTGGTGCTCCCAACCCTGACTACGCCCGCACCACGCAGGAAGTAGGAGCCGGTCGCGGTGAGCGGGCCGCGCAGGTCGAATGACGCCCCATTACCGGTCGCGGCAAACCCCACCGTCGCAGCCCAGCCACAATCAGATGGCTGTGCGCTGACGCTGACCTCCTGCGACATTCCGCGCACCACCATCGGATGGCCCGGAAGATTGATGGTGACCGACCCCGTCATCGTCCCGCCACGCCACGCAAGCTGGCCACTGACATCGCGAGCCGCAATCTGAAGTTCTCCGATTCGCCCGGACCCCGACACCACGCTCAGCAGCACCGTGTCCCCCTGCTCGCGCACGCGCGCAATCAGGCGTGTCCCACCGGGACCGTCGAAGCGCACGATCCCCTTCGGCACACTGGTCACGCAGGTTCCACCGCGCAGGTCGGTGACGCGCTCACCCCGCTTCGGGGCCTCAGCCCCGAGTTCATCAGCGCTCAGAATCGCTGCGGCAGTCGGTTGCGCCGCACTCGCCGTGGGGGCAACCCCCACCAGCAGGCCAGCGACGACAGCCAGCGAGGAAGTAGCGACAACGAGGCCTTGGCGACGCATCATGGGGGCACCCTAGGGAAAAGGCGACCGGGAAGCGCCGCGAACGGCACAGTCCCGTGGGAGCACGCCCTGCGATGGCGTCGGGACCGACGCTCCTCGCGGGCTGGCCCTAGGGGCTCAGGGGTCGCAGCGTTACCGCTTGGAGTCGGAAGGGTCCGCCCACGTCGAGGCGAGGGAAGGTCACGTCGACGCGGTTGACCGCGGAGCCGGGGGCACGGGTCACGGGGACACTGGCCTCGCCCATGGCGTTGAAGCGGGCCACGTAGTCCTTGCCAGCCATGCTGACACGCGCCGTGACTCCCTGGCAGCTGCGGAAGCCCCTGCGCAGCGGGCACGCATCCGTCGCCTTGTCACTGAGCTGCAGGATGAGGTTGCCCGTGGTGCGCCCCGTGGACGCGACGCCCACGATCAGCGGACGTGACGGCGAGACGTCAGCGTTATCGCAACCCGCGACGGGCGTGCAAGCCTGGAGAAACGCCGGGCTCCCCGCGGCGAACTGGCGAAGCCCCGTGCGCACCTGGTTGCTGTGGCCGCGCTCGGCAACATCGACTGTCCGGACGCCTGAGGTGCGTCCTTGGGGATCGATGGTGATCACGCGAATCGCCTCGTACCCCACCGGTGCTCGCCCACCGACGTAGACATCGAACGTCTGACCGCTGCCGAGCGGCTCACGCAGCGTCCAGTTGATGCGCATCCTGTTGTCGTCCGTCCAGCGGGCACCCAGGTCGGAGAACGCTGGCTCCACGCCACCCCCGCCGACCCCCAGGGGGGAATAGGGTGTCGTGAAGCTGCCCTCGGAGGTATGCACGGTGAGCGAGATCCACCCGCTCATCAGGGCGCTCACCCTGAGGTCGCGCACCTCGCGGGCCTGCACCGTCCAGGAGTCGTCAGCGCCATAGCCGAGGATCGAGATCGTGTAACCCTCAATCGCCCCACCCGCGCCGGGGGGTGACCAACGCGACGAGATGGCGGGCTCCTTGAGCGAGAAATCGTCAACGTCGAACCGGACGGCCGACGGGAAGGCGGTGGGCAGCGGCGCGGGAAGAGCACTCAGGCCCAGGGCCGCGGCGGGACTGACTGCCCCGTAGCCGAAATCGGGGTCGAAGCCCCGGGGTCCGAGGTCCTTCGCCGTGTCCGTCAGCCGCGTGCGCACCTGGGCTGGCGTCAGATCCGGAAACTCCTCGACGACGAGCGCGGCGACACCCGCGACGAAGGGTGCGGCCATCGACGTGCCGCTGATGGCGAAGAGCGGTCGCGGCTCGACCGCATAGGGGGTCCCCCGAAGGTCTGCACGCGCTAGCGGACCCAGGATGTCCCTGCCCGGTGCGGCCAGTGACACGTAGCTGTCAAAGGACGAGAAAGCCGAGAGACTGAGGTCAGGGTCCAGCGACGTGACGGTGATCGCCGCCTCACAGCCGGCCGGAAGCATCGGTGGGTTGCCGTCGCCCCCTGAGTTGCCCGCCGCGATCACGACGACGCTTCCGGCTGCGGACGCACGACCAATCGCGGCACACAGTTCCCCCCGAAGCTCCTGGCGGATGAATTCCTTCGGGAACCCGAGGGAGATATTGATGACGTCGGCGCGTCCGGCAACGTGGTCGAGCGCGGCGATGACGGACGGCCACAGCTCTGGATGCTGGCTTGGCCCATGCACCTCGCCCAGGATGAGGCTGGCCTCGGGGGCGACGCCTGTCATGCCCTTGCCGTCGGCGACTCCCGCGGCGATCCCTGCGACGTGAGTGCCGTGCGTCTCGGCGGAGTTCATGTCCGCGGGGTCCACCTCTTTCACCGTCTCATCCACGACACGAAATGCCTCCACGACATTGGGCGCAATCTCCGGGTGCGTGCCGTCATATTCAGTGTCAAGGATGGCGATCGTCGTGCCCTTACCCGTGTGCCCAGCGGTATGCACGGACTCCAGGGAAGTCGACAGCAGGTTCCACTGACTGTCGGTGTAGTCGCCGGTCAGCACCGGCTTTGCGGCCGCAGCCTGAGCACCAATCGCAGGGACGGGCGCCACAAGGACCCCGGCAGACACGAGGAGGGCCGCACCGGCGGCCAGGGAGGTGCGCGCTCCAAGCGTGGCCATGGGGACACCTCCTGCTCGTTGGCCCGCCGGGGGAAGGCGTGCCCGAGACCGTACACGCCTTTCATGCAAGGCGTATGCCCATCAACGATGCTTCCTTGACTTCCGGCAGGCGTGACAGGGCCCCCCGCATCTAAACGGCACGAGCGCACACGTGGGGGCAGCGTCATCCTTGAAGCCTGATCAACCTATGCCCACCTAGCCGCGTGGCGCTTCGAAGGGAGAGCATCGCGCGAGATGCGAGACGGATGACGCGCAAGGGATTCGCGGGCCTGGCCCTCGGAGCCCTGATGGCGGCCACACTCCCGGCCGCAGTGGACAGCGCTTCAGCTGCGCCACGGGCGATCGCCGCCAACCCGATCGTGGAGTTCGCCGACGGCATCATCCGCGGCAATCTCAACGTCACCGGAGCAGGAAGCCAGCAGCTGCGATACCAAGTCGTCTCCAGCAGTAAGGGAGGCAAGCTCGAGTTGGGCAACATCACCGATGCCAACCCCGCCGTAGCGGCTCAAAGCTTCACGATCCTGCCGTTTGCCGACTGGCTCGATGGAGTTGCACCTCGCGGCACTGAGACCTTTGTCGTGCGGGTCACTCCTGTGGCGAAGTCCGCCACGTCCGCGGCGGTGGCGAAGCCCATCGATGTCAAGATCAACGTCAACGTCGGTCAGTTGGCACCTGGCGCCACGCCCATCGCTTTCACACGCAAGGTGCAGGGCTACGCCGGCACCAACATCAGTGTCAACTTCTTCCCCGCATCCGGGCTGACCACCGGAGCGACCGCGCCGCTCATCCTCCAGGGATCAGCCTTGGGGGATCCGGGCAACATCGATCCCTACCGAGCATTCGACGCGGCCTCGCGGACTCCGAGCACCGCACCCTTGAGGAGCGCCCGGGTCACCGGGGGCTACAACGTCATCACCTGGGACCCCCGCGGCTCCTACGCCTCCGGAGGGGTCTGCCAGCTCAACGACCCCTTCCTCGACGGGGTCGACGTCAAGAGCATCGTCACCTGGGCTGCTGCCTCCACCCCCACTACCCTCAACGGCCCAGGCGATCCCGCAGTTGGGATGGTCGGGGGATCCTCCGGAGGAGAAATGCAGTTGGTGGCGGCAGGCACTGACCCGCGCATCGACGCAATCGTGCCTTCGACGACGTGGAACTCCCTCATCACGTCGCTGCAACCTGACGGCGTCCTCGACACGACCGTGGCCTCCCGGCTGCTCGCCACGTTGACCAAATCCCGGATCCGCCTGAGCCCCGCCCTGCGCTCTGCGCTGAGCGACGGCATCGCCACCGGGCGTCTCACCGACGCTGCACTGACCATGCTGGCCAACAAGAACGCGACCACATTCCTGAGCCAGTTGCAGGCACCCACGCTTCTGTGGCAGAGCACCGTCGATCCGCTCTTCCCCCTGAGCCAGTCGATGGACACCGCCGAAGCAATCCTCGACAATCCCTACGGCGTGCCGGTCAAACTTGCCTGGATGAGCACTGACGCCCCCGATGCATCCGTCAAGGACACGGTGACCGACTACACACTCACCTGGATCGACAAGTACGTCAGCGGAGTGCCCATCCCGGACGCCTACACGCCGCTCTTCCAGTGGTGGGACCAGACGGGCCTGCGCCATACATCCCCGCTGTTTCCCTTCAGCCCCGGCTTCAACGGTCCCAATCCGCTCGTCGCGACATCGACCGGGGGGTCACTCGGCGTGGCTGCCAACTGCACAAGGGCGGTCTCGGGGGTGACCGCCAAGCTGACGGTGCCTCTGGGCGCACAGATTGCGGGCATCCCCGCCGTGACGATGAGCTATCGCGGCACGGGCAAGGCACAGGGTGTCTGCGTGCGCGTGTCCGGCGCCGCCACCGGCAAGACGCTGAGCCCGACCGGCGAACTACTCCGGGCCACGCTTGACGGAAAGGCGCACACTATCTCCAGCCCACTTGGCGGGATCGCCTTCACCGGGCAGGGCAGCAGCCAGATCACCGTGACGATGTGGCTCGCAGCCCAGCCAGGTGTCAAGCCGGCGTCCATCAAGGTATCCGTGTCAGACATCCAGGTGGCCTTCCCGCAACGCGCAGCGCTCTAGCGAGCGGCACCGATTTACAGCGCGGATTTCGCGAGCTCGGTGCTCACTGTCGCGGACACTGAGTGAAGCTCTTTGAGTCCGACCGACGAACAACGTGCTCCGCCAGCGGCTTTCCGCAGCGAGGGCACGGGCCGGGGGTTACCTCTGGGCTCGTTCGCGGTTCCCCCACCGGGCTACTTTGCGACGGACCAGCAAAGAACAACGCGAGTCTGGTCAACCAGTGAGGGCGCTGCATCCGTCGCTCCTACTCTGTCGCCGGTAGGACAAGCGTATCGGCAATTTGCTGGACTCGCTCTTCCGAGCGCGCCACAAGGCACGCCCCATGCGGAGTTCATCGCACAGACATCGCGCGTTCCAATCCGAAGGAGTGTTCAGGCAATTGAACTTTGCTTTCGAGGAGACGCTGCATCCGTCGGCGCTGCGCGTAGACACCAGCCCTTCTGGCAGCGCCGCCTAGCGGCTCTGCCGCTTGGCCCAGATGTACATGCCGATGCCACCGCCGCCCTGCTGCCACAGCGGTGCATGGCGGCCATGAGTTTGGCCGATGTCGCGCCGTGCGGCAGGCGCTCGACTCCACTGCCTAGGCATCTCCGCGTCAGCGGGACATACCGGGCATCACGACCCTAGGGTGAGCCCGACGCTGAAGGAGATGCCTGATGAAGCGCTACCTGGCCCCCATCACCCTGCCGGTCGCCGCCGTCGCACTGCTAGCGGCCGTGCTGACCGCTCCGGCCGCTCAGTCCAGTGAGCCGATCACGGCTGCTGCCAAGGCGTGCACGCCGGCGCCCCAGGCGAAGTGCGTCGGGGCCAAGCTCCGCGGAGCCGACCTGCGAGGCAAGAACCTCAGGGGCATCGATCTGCGCGGCGCCGACCTGACCAACGCCAACCTCGGCGCTGCCGACCTGCGCGGCGCCGACCTCCGGGGAGCGATCCTGGTCGGCGCTGACCTGCGCCGGACGAAGCTGGCCGGGGCCGATCTGCGCCGTGTCGACTTCCGGCGTGCCAACCTCCACAACGCCGGCCTCGACGGAGCGACCCTCGGCGACGGCGACCTCGACGCGATCGTGCTGCCCGACGAAGGCCAGAAGGTGATCGATCTCCTCGGCACCGCAACCCAGAGCATCGACATCGTGATCTACGAGATCGGTGGTCCACTCGTCGTGGGCCAGCCGGACGCACCGGGTGCCCTCATGGAGGCCGTGAGCTCTGGCGTCGCGGTGCGCCTCATCGTCAACGGCAATTGGCCATCGCACTCCTGCGCCTTCGACGACACTACGCAGGCCTTCACCGACCAGTTCACGTGCGCGCAGAATGCCGCAAGCTGGATCTACGCGGTGCAGAACTCCCTCCAGTACGCCTACGCCAACCCCAAGCCCGGTGTGACACCCGTCCAGCCCAAGGTCAACTTCGCCAACAACAACTTCCAGATCACGCATCAAAAGACCATCCTCATCGATGCGACGTACCCATCGGGTCCGAATGCGGGCCAGCCGCGACCGGCTTCGGACATGCTGCCGACCTCAACGGCGCTCATCAGCACGGGCAACCTGCTCAGCCTCTATTGGGGTTCGAACTACAAGGCGACGTCCACGGCGTGGATGACTGATCCCGCCTCCACGTGCGCGCCACCGAACCCGCCGTACCAGGGTCCGGCAGGTGACACGAGCTGCCAGGTCGAGTCCGGTGCGCGCGACTTCGCGATCCCGGTCACGGACCCCGCGAGCATCGCGTCGATCTCGACCGTCTTCTTCTCCGACTTCCACTGCGGTGCCACCCCACCAGCCACGAGTCCGTCACGCACCAACACCAATGGACTGCTCACGACCGCCCTCCCGCTGGCCTGGAGCAACGGCTCACTGCAGGGGCCCAAGTCATCGACCCCCACGGCCTACCCCACGGTCACCTACGGCTACTCGCGCTACGGCTCGACGGCGCAGCAGGGCAACGTGCGCCAGCTGCAGCTCAGCCTCATTGCCGGCGCCAAGTCCTCGCTTCTGGTCTACAACGAGGAGATGTCCGATCCCCAGGTCGTCGCGACGATCGCCGCCGCAGCGCAGCGACTGCCCAAGAACGCCGTCAAGATCGTCATGACCTACGGCTGGGACAAGTACGACGACACGATCAACTACTACCCGGAGTTCGCCCAGCTCGCTGCGGCGGGGGCTGCCATCGTCCTGACGCAGTACGGAAGCGCAGCCGCGCAGTCCGAGTTGTACATCCACGCCAAGGCCATCGTCGCCGACGGCACCAACGCCTGGGTCGGGTCGACCAATATCGGCCAGGCATCCATGGACTACAACCGTGAGCTCGGCATCATGATCACCAGCATGGCCAGTCCACAGCCCAACTATGTGCAGCGCGTCGCTGCGCTATCGAGCATCATCACGACCTTCAATAGGGACTTTGGCGATACCAAGAACGGCACCCCCTGGTCCCAGATCGCGGCCAAGCCCCTGCCCACCCTCAGGTCGGCTGCCACGCCGGACCGGCTCGAGCCGCGGTGGACCCAGACCTACCCGGTGCTGTGCGGACCCCTGCCGACCGACGACACTCCGGTGCCCGCACCCGGCTGGTAAAGAAGTCGCCCAAACCCCTTGCGCTCCCTCCCCTGGGCGGGTAGCGTCCCTTCCCGTAAGGGCTGTTCAGTGAGGACACATCCGGATCGCATCCGGGATTGCGCGAGAAATCGCGCTCTTGGTTCAGTGAGTCCCGCGAACAGCCCTTACGCATGCCCGGACAGCAGTCCCACCTGCCGGGGGACGCGCCCCGAGGAGGCCTGAGTGGACGAGAAGACGAAGAAGGACCTCAAGGACGCGGGTGAGCACACCGCGCATGGCATCGAGGACGTGATCGACGTCGTCGGACACGGCCTCGGTGGCGCCGTCAAGGGAATGGCCGACGGCGTGGAGACAGACTCCGCAAAGGCACAACTGCGCAAGGGCGACGACTAACGTCGGTGTGCCGCGATGCGCAGGTCACATCGTGAGCAGCGACCGCAACTGTGGATCATTGAGGGAATCGCGTAGGACCTTTCCATTGACGAGGACCGTGGGTGTTGCTGTCACGCCTCGAGCGAACGCCGCCTGCGTGGTCGCTGCGACGAACTCCATGAATCGCCCATCCTCAATGCACGCCACCGCTTCCGCACTGACACCCAGGCCCACGGCGAGAGTGACCAGGGCCCGCGTCTCCAGGCGCGCTGCATCAGTGGGCGAGGAGAAGATCGCGGTGTTGAAACCGACGAAGGCGTCATCTCCCTCGTGGTGATGGACACACGCGGCGGCGTTGGCCGCGCGCGCCGACGCCCCCGGGGGGTCCAGGCTGCGATTGGCCTCGCCGAGAAAGGCCATGTTGTATTGCCGGATCGCCAGGCCCGAGCCGGGTTGC
>VGBQ01000052.1 GCA_016870425.1 Actinomycetota bacterium
CGGCACGCGGTCGGGGCGCACGAAACTCGTCGCTTCAACGATGCCAAGGCCTGCGCCTGCCAGCCGGTCGATGAGCTCGATCTTGGTGGCCGTGTCGATGACACCGGACTCGTTCTGCAGCCCGTCACGGGGACCCACCTCCCAGATCATGACGTGCGTGGGGAGGGAAGGGTCGGGCACGACCATGGGCAGTGTCACGACACCTCCCCCAACTGCACCTCGACGAGCACAGCATCGAGGGGCACGCGTGTGCCGGGAGAGGTGCTCACCGCTGTCACTGTGCCACGCCCGGGAGCGCGCACGGTGTGCTCCATCTTCATGGCCTCGACGACCGCGAGGGGGGTGCCCTCCTCGACGACGTCGCCGACAGCGACTGCAACAGCGATCACCGCGCCCGGCATGGGGCTGCGCGCCACCCAGTGGCCGGCCAGTCGCGCATCGGTCGCGCGCGCAAGGCGCCGGTCACGCGGCCGGCGTGCCTCGAGAGCGTGATGTCGGCCGTCGGCGTGCAGCCACAGGCGATCCCCGTCGAACTCCGCTGCGTCGATGGATCCGAAAGCGATCTCCTTGCCGTCGACGGTCACTGATAGGCCGTCAGCGCCCACCGCGAGGGCAACGTCGTGACGGCCCACATCCCAGCGCTGCTCCGCGGGACCGCCGAGGCGCCATGAGTCCCCCGCCTGCCAGAGGCTGTCGCGCGCGATGGGAGTCAGCGCGATCGACGCGCCCGCGATTGCCTCCGCGCTCGGCTCCACCTCGCGCGGCATGCGACCGTCGAGGAGAGAGGTGTCCATGTCGCCTCGACGTACCCGCTCGTCATCGAGGAGGTCAGCGAGGTCATCAATGTTGGTTGTGACACCGAGGCACACCGTCTCGCGCAGCGCGCGCTGCAGACCGGTGATCGCCTCGTCGCGCGTGGGCGCGTGCACGATGACCTTGGCGAGCATGGGGTCGTAGTGCGACGTCACGCGATCACCCGTGGCGACGCCGGAGTCCACGCGCGCGCCCGCGGCCGGCAGCCAGAGCTTGACCTCGCCGCCGGTGGGGAGGTAGCCGCGCTGGGGATCCTCGGCGTAGACGCGGGCCTCCACGGCATGGCCGCGCAGGACGATGTCCTCCTGGCGCAGCCCGAGTGGCTCGCCCGCCGCGATCCGCAACTGCTGCTCGACCAGGTCGAGGCCGGTGACTTCCTCGGTCACGGGGTGCTCCACCTGGAGCCGGGTATTCATCTCGAGGAAGGCAAACTCCCGGGGGCGGGCCGACGGCACGACGTACTCCACCGTGCCGGCATTCACATAGCCGACGCTGCGCGCCAGGCGCACAGCCGAGGCGCAGAGCTCCGCGCGCGTCGCCTGGTCGAGGAGCGCGGACGGCGCCTCCTCAATGACCTTCTGGTGGCGCCGCTGCAGGGTGCACTCGCGCTCCCCCAGGTGCAGGACAGTGCCGTAGGAATCGGCGAGCACCTGCACCTCGATGTGACGCGGCGCATCGACGAAGCGCTCGACCAGGAGGCGGTCGTCGCCGAATGCAGCGAGGGACTCGCGACGCGCACTGGCGATCGCCGCCGCGACGTCATCGCCGTCACGGATCACGCGCATTCCCTTGCCGCCGCCTCCGGCGGCGGGCTTGAGCAGGGCGGGCCGGCCGATCTCGTCGACCGCGGCGATGACGGCGTCATCGTCCATCGACGGATCATGACGACCCGGCACCACCGGCACGCCCGCGGCAATCGCCGCCTGCTTGGCTGCGATCTTGTCGCCCATGGCCTCGATCACCTCGGGACCGGGGCCGATGAAGACGAGTCCCGCCTCCTGGCAGGCCCGCGCGAAGCCAGGGTTCTCCGAGAGGAAGCCATAGCCAGGGTGGATGGCCTGAGCACCCGACGCCAGGGCGGCGGCGATCACTCGATCAATGTCGAGGTAACTCTCGCGCGCCGGCGCGGGACCCAGGCGCACCGCGGTGTCAGCGAGCATCACGTGCTGCGCGTGCGCATCGGCATCGCTGTAGACGGCGACGGAGGAGACACCGAGGCGGCGCAGGGTGCGCAGGATGCGCACGGCGATCTCACCGCGATTGGCCACGAGCACGCGATCGAACATGCTCACATCCGGAAGACGCCGTAGCGGACGGGGGGAAGGGGAGCGTGACGGGCCGCTTCGAGCGCGAGGCCGAGCACACGGCGTGTCTCGCGCGGATCGATGATCCCGTCATCCCACAAGCGAGCCGTGGCGTAGTAGGGAGACCCTTGGGTCTCGTACTGCTCGCGGATCGGGGCGGCGAACTCCGCCTCGGCTTCGGCCGACCACTCCTCGCCGCGCGCCTCGGCCTGGTCGCGTCGGATGGTCGACAGCACGGCTGCGGCCTGCTCGCCCCCCATCACGGAGATGCGGGCATTGGGCCACATCCACAGGAAGCGCGGTGAGTAGGCGCGCCCGCACATTGAGTAGTTGCCGGCCCCGAAAGACCCGCCGATCACGACGGTGAACTTCGGCACGCGCGCGCACGCAACCGCCGTGACCATCTTGGCCCCGTGCTTGGCGATGCCTCCGGCCTCGTAGTCGCGGCCCACCATGAAGCCGGAGATGTTCTGCAGGAAGACGAGCGGGATGCCGCGCTGGTCGCACAGCTCGATGAAGTGCGCGCCCTTCTGCGCGGACTCCGAGAAGAGGATGCCGTTGTTGGCGATGATGCCGACCGGGTGCCCGTGCAGCCGGGCGAAGGCGGTCAAGAGGGTCGTTCCGTACTCCGCCTTGAACTCCGTGTAGTCACCGCCGTCCACTAAGCACTCGATAACGGACCGCACGTCATACGGCGTACGGGGGTCGACGGGCACGATGTCGAGGAGGTCCTCGATGGGTCGGACAGGCTCGCGCGACTCCTCGAGCGCCCATGCGCCCTGCGCGGGCGGGGGCAACGTGGCCACGATCTCCCGGACGATGCGGAGTGCATGCGCATCATCGTCGGCGAGGTGATCCACGACGCCGGAGGTGCGCGCGTGCAGCTCACCGCCGCCGAGCTCCTCCGCGGTGACCTCCTCGCCCGTCGCGGCCTTCACCAGCGGCGGGCCCCCCAGGAAGATCGTGCCCTGCCCGCGGACGATGACGGTCTCATCGCTCATCGCTGGGACGTAAGCCCCGCCCGCCGTGCACGAGCCGAGCACGGCAGCGATCTGGGGGATGCCCATCGCCGACATCGTCGCCTGGTTGTAGAAGATCCGGCCGAAGTGGTCGCGGTCGGGGAAGACATCGTCCTGCATCGGCAGGAAGGCGCCGCCGGAGTCGACGAGGTAGATGCACGGCAGGAGGTTGTCTCGAGCGATCTCCTGAGCGCGAAGGTGCTTCTTGACCGTCATGGGGTAGTAGGTGCCGCCCTTGACCGTCGCGTCGTTGGCGATGATCACGCAGAGTCGGCCGCTCACCTGGCCGATGCCCGCGATTACCCCCGCGGCCGGCGCGTCTCCGCCGTAGAGATCCTCGGCGGCCAGTGGGGCGATCTCGAGGAACGCCGTGCCGTCGTCGAGGAGTGCCTCGACGCGATCACGCGGCAGGAGCTTGCCGCGCTCAAGGTGGCGCTCCCGGGCCAAGTCAGGGCCGCCACGTGCCGCGCGTGCCCGACGGGCCGCGAGGTCGTCGAGCAGGGGCGCGAAGGCCGTCACCACGACTCCGATCGTTGGTTAACGATCGTTCACTCTACTCCCCCGCGGGTGCCTGGGCAAGGGAGGCCCGTGCCATCCCCCGCAGCAGCGTCGTCATCGCCGGGCGCGAGAGCCGTGCGCTGTGAGGAGTGGAGTTGATGAGCCCGAAGGTGGCGTGGACGGCGGCTCGGCCGCGATCCTCCGAGATGTCGGGCCGCTCGGCGACAAGCGCGCGCACCCACAGGTCGACGTACTGCGCCTGATAGCGCCGCACCGCGCGGCGATCCTCGTCGGGCACCGCGGCGAGGTCGCGGGCTTGGACGGCGATGAGATCAGGATCATCGAGAGCGAAGTCGACGTGGAACGCAATCAGGCCATCGAGCGAGCCGGCGCGCTCGCGCCCGCCTTCGAGCAAACGCTGACTGATATCGACCAGCATGGCCGAGAGAATCGACTCCTTGCCCGGGAAGTAGCGATAGAGCGCCGGCCCGGAAATGCCGACCGCAGCGCCCAACTCGTCAATGGAGACGCCGTGGAATCCGTCCCGGGCGAAGAGTCGCGCCGCGACGGCGAGGATCTCCTCGCGGCGGTCCTCCCGTGCGGACGTCACGAGATCCCGAGGACGTGCACGAGCACGCGCGCGGCGCGCCCTCCCGACTCCAGCGCCACCGACGTCGCACCCGGCACGTCGACGTCGTCGAGCAGGCGTCGCATCACCTCGGCCTCGGCATTCGCATCGTCCTCACGACGCCCGGCGGCTGCGTGCAGGGCGTCGAGCCGTCCCTCGGCAGCGTCGAGTTGCGCCGGGTCGAAGTCCCAGGCCTCCCACCAGCGTCGGTCGAGAATCATCAGCCGTATCGCCGCGCCGCGGTGATCCTTGAGCAGATCCGAGACGAGCACGAGATTGCCCGTCGACTTCGCCATCTTCTCTCCGCCGATGCGCACGGTGCCGATGCGCATCCAGCTGCGGGCGAAGGGCGCGACGCCCGTGGCCGCCTCGGCCTGCGCGGCCTCGTAGGCATGGTGCGGGAAGGCGAGGTCCGCGCCTGGATATCGAGGCTCGATCCGTAGGTATCGAGCACCATGGCAGTGCACTCCGCGTGCCACCCCGGCCGTCCCGGTCCCCAGGGGCTCGGCCACGCGGGATCGGACCCGTGCGACGCCCGCCACACTGGGACGTCGACCGGTGACTCCTTGGCGCTGTCGTGCACGTCCTCGCCGAACTCCGCGAGCGCTGCGGCCACCTCAGTGTCCGACAGGCCGGACGCTGCGACAGCACCCGCACCGCGGAAGTAGACGGTGCCGTCCACCTCGTACGCCGCGCCACGATCGAGAAGTGCCTGCGCGAGACGCACGACGCTGCCGATGTGCTGGTGGGCGCGCGGCTCATGCTCTGGTCGGCGTACACCCAGGTGGGACATGTCGTGGTCGAAGTCGTATTGATGGATCGCGGCGAACTCGTCGTATGGCGACCCGGCCTTGCGCGCCGCCTCGGTGAGCACGTCGTCGACGTCGGTGATGTTACGCGTGACTATGGGCTGGAGGTTGGCATGGCGCAGCGTGCGCACGAGCGCATCGACCCAGACGAAGGTGGCCGCGTGGCCGAGGTGCGTGACGTCGTACGGCGTCACCCCGCAGGCGTACATGCGCACTGGCCCGACCACGGGCAGGGGCTCGCCGCCGAGGATGAGGGGCGCCGGAGGCAGCAGGTCGTGGCCCATGCCCCGAGCCTACGCATCTCCACTCCGTTGTTGTTACCGGTGTGGTCGCTAACAGGCACCTCTTAGCGACCACACCGGTAACAACAACGCGGAAGTGGTGGGTACGGTCTCGCCATGGCCAAGGACTTGGAAGAGCTGGTGCATCCCACGTGGGTGCCCGTGCTGGAGTCGCAGCGCGAGACGCTCACGTCACTGGGCGAGTTCTTGCGCGCCGAGGGCGCCGCCGGTCGGCCCTGGCTGCCTGCAGGTGACGCCATCCTGCGCGCCTTCGCGACCCCGATCGAGGACGTCCGCGTGCTCATCGTGGGCCAGGACCCCTATCCCACCCCGGGCCATCCGATCGGCCTGTCCTTCGCCGTCGCCCCTGACGTGCGCCCACTCCCGCGCAGCCTGCAGAACATCTATCGCGAGCTCGTTGACGACCTCGGGGTGCAGCGCCCGACCAACGGTGACCTCACGCCGTGGACGCAGCGCGGCGTCATGCTCCTCAATCGAGTCCTCACCGTGCAGGCCGGTGAGCCCGGCAGCCATCGGGGCAGGGGCTGGGAGGCCTTCACCGAGTGCGCCATCCGAGGCCTCGTGGAGCGACCCGACTCTCCACTGGTCGCGATCCTCTGGGGCCGCGACGCGCAGTCCCTCGAGCCGATGCTCGAGGACACACCGGTGATCGCGAGCGCTCACCCGAGCCCGATGTCAGCGGACCGCGGCTTCTTCGGCTCGCGCCCCTTTAGCCGCGCCAACGAGCTGCTGGAGGAACTCGGCGACGAGCCGATCGACTGGTCGCTGCCCTAGGAGCGAGTGGCGAGCGCGTCGGCCACCGCGGCGACGAAGCCGTCAATGTCGTCGTCGGTCACCTCGATGCTCAGCGCGATGAAGCCACGCGGCGCGACGTACCACCCTCGCTCGAGCAGGTCGAGGAAGAGCAACTCGCGCCTGCGGTCATCGGCCCCCGCGATGTCGGCGGGCGAGTTGACCGGGCCGGGCACCGGGTGGAAGCCGACCATGGATCCCATCCCCGTGGCGGTCCAGCCGTACGGCGCCATGACGGCTTGTAGCGCCTCGCGCAGTCGGTTGCCGCGCGCGTTGAGTGTGTCGAGCCGGTCGTCATCGAGCACCTGCGTGAGTCCGGCGAGGCCGGCCGCCATCGACAGAACGTTGTTGTTGAAGGTCCCCGCATGCGGCAGGGCACCGGGCTGTGATGGATCGAAGCGAGCCATGAGATCAGCGCGGCCGAAGGACAGCCCGCCGCCGAGGTACTTGCCCACGGTGAGCAGGTCGGGCGTCACGCCGAAGAGCGGCGCAGCGCCCCGGGGAGACAGCCGTGAGGTCATCACCTCGTCGAGGATGAGCAGCACGCCGTGCGCCTGCGACTCCTCGCGCAGCGCGTGGAGGAAATCGCGCGTGGCGGGGATGACGCCCCCCGACCCGAGGACCGGCTCGACGACCACAGCGGCGAGCCTCCCGGCGTGCTCACGGATGGCTGCGCGCGCACCCTCGACGTCGTTGTAGTCGAGGACGATCGCGTCGTACGGCGCATTGACCGGGGATCCGCCGCCGCCGAAGTAGAGCAGGCCGCCGTGGTAGCCACTGCGCATCACGGCGATGCCCGGGCGCCCCGTGACCACGCGGGCCAGGGAGATCGCCATGAGGTTGGCCTCAGTGCCCGAGTTGGTGAAGCGCACCAGGTCGAATGCAGGGAAGCGATCGACAAGGGCTCGCGCGAGGCGCGCCTCGTAGACGTTGTGGCCGGCGAGGCTGATGCCGTCACCCAGCGCGGCGCGCACGGCGTCGAGGATGGGCTGCTGGCTGTGGCCGTAGAGTCCGGCGGTGTACTCCCCCAGCAGGTCGACGTACTCATGACCGTCGACGTCGACGACACGCTGTGCCGCGCCGCGCGCCATGCGCAGAGGGAAGGGCGGGTGGTAGAGCACGGTGCGCGTGTTGCCTCCCGGCATGACCTCGCTGGCCTCGGCATGCATCCGTGCGCCGACCGGTCGCTGCGCGACGTAGGACTCGCGTGCCTCGGCCAGGGCCGCGTCGAGGTCCGTCCGCTCGTCGGTCGCTGTCATGGTCCGAAGACTACGCCGGTCAACTCAGTCCACAAGGCCCTCGGGGCTCGCGGGCACGTCGACAGCGTGCTCACGCAGTGCCTCGATCGGGACGATACGCAGGGCCGCGGCGTGGGTGGCTGACAGCACCACCGGCGCCGCGGCACCGTCGCGATAGGCGTGCAGCCATCGCGACGCGCACACGCACCAGCGATCACCGGGCTTGAGGCCGGGGAAGGAGTACGCCGGATGAGCGGTCACCAGGTCATTGCCGGTCGCGAGCTGGTGCTCCAGGAACTCCGCCGTGACCACCGCGCACACCGTGTGTGATCCACGATCGTCCGAGCCCGTCGAGCAGCAGCCATCGCGATAGAAACCGGTGAGCGGATCCCGCCCGCACTCCTCCAGCGGACCGCCCAGGACGTTGACCTTCTCCTCCATGCCCCCAGTGTGTCGCACGGGTGCCGAGGGTCGGGTGCCTCCCGATGGGCGCGCCTCAACGCGCCCGGCTGCCCTAAAGTCGATCCGACCAGCACCACCCACTCGTGGAGTCCGCCATGAAGTCACTTGCCCTTCCCCTCGTCGTCGCCGCTGCCCTCGGTGCCGGCACGCTTGCCACGGCTTAGGCAGCTCCGCCTCCCGCGCAGGTCCCTGCGGCGCGCGCGCTCTTTGGCAATGTCTGCCTCGACACCAACATCAAGGCCGCCCTCGTGGGCAAGAAGCCGGGCGACCTGCTCGCGAGCCCCCAGGACGTCACCGCCCGGTCCAAGATCGCCGCGGGCAGGCTCTACCGGGTCGCCTACGCCACCACAGGCGAGGCGGGCTCGGTGGTTGCCTCATGCGGACTCGTGGCCGTGCCCAGTAGCACCAGCATCAAGGGAGTCGTCGCGTGGTCACACGGCACGGTCGGCCTGCTGGAGGAGTGCCAGCCCAGCAATGATCCGGCCAAGTTCGTCGGCCCGATGTTCTCCGGGATCGGGGCCGTGACGAAGAAGGGGTCTCAGCAGGACGGCGCCCTCGTGGGGATGCTCACCGACGGGTACGCCGTCGTCGCGACCGACTATCCCTCGGCGGGAATGGGCACGTCCGAGTTGCAGAAGTACGTCCTCGGCGTGCCGTCCGCTCTCGCCGTCATCGACTCAGCGCGTGCCCTGACCAACAACGCCACGGCCTTCGGCCTCGGGGCGATCGATCCCGGTGCCCAACTGCCCCTCGTCACCTGGGGGCACTCCCAGGGAGGTGGATCCGCGCTCTGGGCAGGACAGCTCGCAAGCCCGTATCTCTCGGCCAAGGGTGACCGCACCCTCAATCTCGCCGGCGTGGCCGCCCTTGCTCCGGCGACGCAATTCACCACTTCACCGGGGCAGCCGCGGGCCTACATGGGAGCCCATCTCGGCGATCGTGACATGTACAACAACAACCCCGGCTTCACCGGGTCCATCCCCTTCCCCATCGGAGCCGCTCTCTTCAGCTACGTGACCGCGAGTTGGAGCCAGGTGCGAAACGCCACGGCGGGCGAATTCCCCTTCGGACCCACGGCCCGCGTCTCGTCAGCGGACGTGCTCTCCCCCGCGGGCCAGGCGGCTGCACCCACAGTCGCGGGGAAGTGCCTCAGCATCACGTCGATCCTGCCGATCTACAAGGCCATCTCGGGCTTCGCCAACCCCAACAACTCCCGCTTCTTCGCGGCACCGTTCGACGGATCCAACGCGACCGGCACCTGGCAGGGCGGCATTGACGCGACGTGCGATAAGCCCAACGCCCAGTCCAAGGTGATCCAGGAGTGGTGCCAGTGGCTGCAGTTCAACATGGCCGGTCCCAATGGGGTCAATCCCTACCCCGACCTGGCGCTCAACAGCAGTGGCGCCAAGGTGCCGGTCCTGCTGGCCCAGGGGCGCAACGATCGCATCATGTGGTGCGTCGACACGGCCGGCAAGGTGAGCGGCACCAACTGCCTTACGGATCAGTTCTTCCATTCGCTGGAACCCTTCTACTGCAATGGCACCGGATATCTTGAGGTTGACTACTTCCCCGGCGTCGATCACTTCGGGGTGCCCGCCGCGATCGCCACCAACCCGAGCACGCAGACCTTCAGCGGATCGGCCCTGGACACCTTCGTGAGTGGTGCAATGAAGGGCAATCTCAAGCCGATGTGCAGCGCGGATCCAGACGCATCCTGAGGTAGCGTTCATCGCATGTCGCCCCGCACCGTGTCGGTGCCGGCGGACCGCCTCCCGCGGTGGACCGAGGGCTTCTGCGCGCGGCACGACGGTGCTCGCATCGAGGTCGTCGACGCTGCCCTGCGGCTTGAGGGCGCGGATGGCGCGACGGCCGTCATCTCGTCGCCCTTCCCGATCCGGGCGGACACCGTGGATACCTTCATCGCCGCTGCACAGCATCTGCCCACCACGGGAGTGATTCTCATCCGCCGCGGGGGCTTCGCGGCCGCCGTGATCAGCGGCGGCCAGGTTGCCGCCAGTGACGTGGGCAAGAGGCACGTGCAGGGACGCACCGCCGCAGGCGGATGGTCCCAGCAGCGATTCGCGCGGCGACGAGATAAGCAGGTCCACGAGTTGGTGGATGCCGCGGTCGGATATGCAGCGCGCGTGATCCTCCCCGCACTTCCGATCGAGTACGTCGCGACGGGGGGAGATCGGGCACTCGCCGACGAGGTGCTCGCTGACCCCCGGCTCCGGCAACTCGCCACGATCGCCCGGGGACCACACCTCGACGTACCCGACCCTCGCCGGGATGTCGTGACATCCCTCCCCGAACGCCTCACCACTGTGCGAATCGACCTCGTCGACCCCTGACCTCGCTACGCTCACGCCATGCTGGATGACGTGAGCGAGGACCAACCCGCCCCCCAGGGTGACTCGTCGGAGGATCCCTGGAGCCAGCGCTACTACGACCGCGGCACGCAGGGCTTCGAGCGCGTCGTCCTCTTCTCCGACGCCGTCTATGCGATCAGCCTCACTCTCATCGCCGTGCAGCTGGTCCTCCCCACGCTCGGCAATCTCGACTCCAAAGACGTTGGCCAGGTCATCGTCGAGAGCCTGGGCAATGTCTGGGCCTACGCCTTCACCTTCGTGTGGGTCGCCTTCTACTGGAAGGCCAATCACCGCTTCACGCTGACCCTGCGCCGCATGGACAACCTCTACCTCTGGGCAATCCTGGTCTACCTCGCCTTCGTCGCACTCCTGCCCTTCCCCGCCGCACTCCTCGGCGAGGAGTGGGACCCCCGCGCACTGGCGTTCTTCTTCGTCTACATGGCGTGCGTCAGCGGACTCGAGGTCGTCCTGATGGTCATCGCGATACGTCGCGACCTCTTCGTGCGCAAGCTCAGCCTGGTCGAGCGTCGGCGGTATGTGCTGTCATCGCTGAGTCCTGTCGTCGCCGCTCTCGTGGCGGCACCTTTGGCATTTGTGACGTCGTACGGCAACTACCTCGCCATCGCCACCATGATCATCGTGGCCTTCGGCCTCAGCGCGCTGGTCAGGCGCCTCTACCCCGTGCGCCTCTGACGGCGTCGGCGCAGGCCCCCACGCAGTGAGGGGGCTCCCACGCGACAAGATGCGTCATCCCAGCCCCGCGTGGCCTTCATACACCCCGTGACGAGCCATCGCCCCTGGCACCGCGGGGTCCCCCTGATCATCGGCATGGGTGCCACCCTGCCCGCGTCATCACTCAGCGACAAGCCGCGCTTCCGCTGCGATGCCGACACACTGTGGAGCGGCGACTACCGCCGGCTGTTTGCCGACTACTGCGCGGGCAAGGGCAGCAAGGTGCGTCCCCTGTGGTGCAAGGGCGACTACGAGAAGACGCCCGGGCTATGCGCGTTGTGCGGTCGCATCTGCATCGTCGGTCGAGCGGGCGATCCCCGCACCTTCGACGTACCCAGCCGCTGCGAGTCCACGACCGGCACTATGCCAAGATCCGAGTTCCCCCACCGCGGGTGAGTGATTGCCCGCGAACCACCAGGAGATCCCATGCACCGCCGCACAGTGATGAGCACAGCCGCCATGACCATCGCGCTCATTGCGGGCATTGGTCTCACCGGATCCCCGGCTCACGCCAAGGCGACCACCACGGTCACGGGGTCGGCGAAGGTATCGATCCTGGAAAGCGCGTCCACCGCCATGGGCAACGGGGGCACCCAGGTGAACGCCGAGCCTCCAGCGACGTTCGAGAGCGAGTACGGCTGGTCCCTCTCCCTCCCCGCGGACCGGCAACCGCGGGCCGGGGTGCTGCCGCTTGGCGGCGGCATCTCGATCGGGGCTTCTATCAACCGTCTTTTCCTCACCGCACCCCGGCTGGAGTATGCAGCCGGCTCCACCGGAGCGCCCGCGCGTATGACGTTCGAGGTGGAGTCCATGGGACCGGATGCGCCCGCCAACCTCACGGACGGCACGCGCATCGCGCTCTTCGATGTCCCCCAGCTGGCAGTCAAGGTCACCAAGGGTGGCGTCACCTCGTCGGGCAAGGTCTGGACACGCGTCGATATTCACCGCTTCTCGGGCGACGTGCTCACCAGCAGCGATGCGGCACTCCTGTCCAGCATCAACACCTACATCGGCTTGTCCTACTTCACGCCGAGTTCACCCTTCGCCACCCTCAACACGGTGATCAAGGTCAAGGTCACGTGTGCGACCCGGGCGGCATGCCGGTAGGGGAGCCCCACCCGCGGCGGCGCTATCGTTGGCCGGTGCGGAACCGAGTCACCGGGCATCGGCGGACTCTTGGCCTGAGCGTGACGGTGGCGTTTGCCGGTGTCCTAGCCGCGGGTTGCGCGGCGGCGCCCGTGAGTGGAGAGCCCTCCGGCCTCCCGGAACGGAAACTGACTGACGTGCTCACCAGCGCGTACGCCGAGTTCAGCTTCCCCGGTGCCATCGCGGGGGTGTGGTCGCCGGCGGGTGAATGGGTGGGCAGCGTCGGCACGGCAACTGCCGGCACCGAGGAGGCCCTCACGCCCGGTCACCACACTCGGATCGGCAGTATCACCAAGACCTTCACCGTCACGCTTCTCCTGCAGGAGGTCAGCAGAGGCTCGCTCGCGCTCGACGACACAATCGGGAAGTTCGTGTCGGGGCTACCCAACGGTGAGAGAGCCACCCTGCGGGATTTGGCGCAGATGACCAGCGGCATCCCGAGTTACACCGCGCAGGAGTCCTTTCTCAGCGATCACTTCGACAATGTCGATCGCGCATTCACCGCCCGGGAGCTCCTCAACTACGTGACTGACCTCGAGCCGCTGTTTGCTCCCGGCACGGCGTACGACTACTCCAACACCAACACCGTCGCCCTCGGCATGGCAGTGGAGGCCGCCACGGGCAAGGACCTGGGATCACTCTTCACCGAACGCATCATTGAGCCGCTGGGCCTGACAGGCACGGTCTGGCCGAGTGAGTCGGCCGCGCTCCCGGCACCGTACCTATCGGGGCAGACCCTGGAGGGCTCACCCGAGGGTGAGCTGAAGGACTCGACCACCTGGAATCCCTCAACCGCCAATGCTGCCGGCGAGATGATCTCCACCCTCGCCGACCTTGGCGTGTGGGCGCGTGCCCTGGGCACGGGTGAGGGAATTCTGGATCCGGCTGCCCAGGCGCTTCGCCTCGCATCCTTCGAAGAGAACCTCGCCATCCCCGGCAATAGTCCCGCTGATGTGTACGGCCTCGGGGCGGCGTCCGGGGACGGCTGGATTGGCCACGTGGGCGAGATCGCTGGCTACTCCTCGGCGATCCTCTCCAATCCGACGACCCAGACGTCGATCGTCGTCTTGGTCAACAGCAACGTTGAAGTGAGCGGGGATCTGTCCGCCGCACCCGTCATCATGTCGCGCCTCCGCGAGGTGATGGCGGCGGGCTAGCGCTGTGGCGCAGCCCCAACTACTCGCCGAATTCTTCCAGCGCGATGACGTGCAAGCCGAGGGCGGTTCGTTCCTACTTCGGCACTCCACTGACGCTCCCCGCGGGGAACTTCCGCGCGCGACCGACGCGCACGAGCAACACGCAGACGAGTGCCAGCACCGCGCCGATAACACCATTGACGTGCAGGCCCGCGGCGATGCTCTCGGCGATGACCTCGCTCGTCTCGACTCCGGAGGGCAGAGGCGCGGCGTACTGGCTCATGAGATCCACTGACGTTGACGACGACTGGATCTCTCCCATGAGACTCG
>VGBQ01000053.1 GCA_016870425.1 Actinomycetota bacterium
CCCGTCCTGGCCGATGCCGCGAGCGACTACGGCATCACACCGGTTGAGATTGGTCGCGCCTCCATCGTGGGCCAACCGGTCCACATGACCAGCCCGTTGGTCCCGGCGACTCTGCTGCTCATCTCACTGGCCAGCGTCGATCTGGCCGACTTCCACAAGAAGGTGATCTGGCGGGGTGCCGTGCTCGCACTCGTCATGCTCGCCGTGGCGGTCCTCGTGGGCGCCGTGCCGGCCTAACGGCCTCCTTGCGCCGGAGCGTTCCCAGTGACTTGGGCGTTCGCTTTCGATCGTTGGCGTACCAGGACATCTGGCTCGCCAAGTGGCGCCGCGCGCCCAGGACGGCGGTTCGGCAAGCAGGGCTGCTTCCCGGGCTTCGGCCTCGCTACCAGCCCGTGGCCTGTGACCCCATCGGGGTTCAGCCCTTCCACGTTCCGGTGGCGAGGTCGTAGTAGCAAATGCGATCGCACGTGAAACCCCCGGTCCTGTCGTTCATCCACCATGCCCAGCTCGGCTGCCAGCCCGACGCGCACGGCGCTTCAGCCGAGGGTCTTCCGTAGGAGAGGACTGCAGGGGCGGACCGCTGACTGGCAGAGAGCCGCCATTGCAGGACCACCTAGACGATTCCGCGAACCACTGGAGGAACGGGTATCCCGAATTCAGTGCTGCGCAGATGCCCCACGTCGAACCGGTGCTGATGCCCGACGTGATGCTCCACCCCACGAATGTTCCTGCCGTGGTCATTGCCGCAGTCGTGGCGGAGGTGCCCCCGCCGGGGCTCGCGGACTGGCCGGTTGTGGTGGCATTCCAATAGGACGAGGTGACTGGGTTGCCTCGAGCCACGAGACCGCCGACCGGCCGGGGGAGACCCTCATCGCGGTGGTCGACCGCTCCGGCTCCATGTCCGGCGGCCCCATCGAGGCAGTGCGCACTGATGACGCTCGTTGAATTTCCTCAGGCCTGCTCGGTGGAATTCCCCAGCCTGCGAGGGGTGTCACTGTAGCGGGGTGCGTGTTCCTGTGGTGGTTTTGCGGAGTGCTTCGTTGCGGGCTTGGTGTTCGCGCAGCCGGTAGGAGTCGCCGTCGAGGTTGATGACGACGGACCTGTGTAGGAGTCGGTCGAGCATGGCGGCTGCGACGGTGGTGTCGCCGAGGATCTCGCCCCAGGAACCGACGCCGCGGTTGGTCGTCAGGATGATGCTGGTCTTGAGGTAGCGCTGAGACACGACTTGGAACAGCGCGGATGCGGCCTCCGCGGGCAGCGGCAGGTAGCCGAGCTCGTCGATAACCAGCAGGGTGGGGCCGGCGAAGAACCGCATGGTGGTGGCCCAGCGTCCTTCGATGGCGGCGCGGTGGCATCGTGCGGCGAGGTCGGCTGCGGTGGTGAAGTAGGTGCGGTAGCCGGCTTCGACTGCGGCGCGCGCTAGGGCGACGGACAGCATGGTCTTGCCGACGCCGGGTGGTCCGATGAGCAGCACGTTGGTCGCGGTCTCCAGGTATCGGCAGGTCGCCAGGTCGTCGATGAGCGCCTTGTCGATGCCGGGTGCGGCGTCGAAGTCGAAGTCGGCCAGTCGTGCCGGGGTGGGCAGGCAGGCGAACCTGGTGCGGCCGGCGAGCCTGCGCGCGGTATCGGCGTCGACCTCCAGAGCCAGGAGCCGTTCCAGTGCCGCCGTGAGGGTGAGTTTCTCCCGGCGCGCCTGGTCCAGCACGGCGGGCAACTGCTCCGCGGCGGTGGTGAGCTTCAACGCCGCGAGGTGGGCGCGCAGCTGCTGGTAGGTCGCGGCCTGCGCCATCGTCGACGGCTCATCAGGCCCTGGCTCGGTCGTCGGCCTGGTCCTCGTGGTGGTCATGGCAGGGTGTTCCTTCCGGCGGCGGCTGCCGCGTAGGCGGCGAGGTCGATGACGACGTCGCGGTGGGTGGTCACATCGGCAGCCGGTGCGGGCAGCAGCGCGGCGGCTTCGGGGCTGATCGGGATGCGCTCCATGCGGCGGTGCGGGCGCGCGGTGGTGAACGCCGCCAGAGCGGCGTGCTCAAGGGCGGCGACGTGGGCGTCGTCGCGGACCATCACCCCGGCTCCCGCGGGCGCCACAGCATGGCGCGCGACGACAGCACCGGAGGGCGTGGCGATATCGACATGCGCCTGGCCCAGGCGCTGGGACACGGTCACCGTCGAGCCGGCCAGCTGCGGGGCCACGGAGTAGCGGTTGCCGCGCCAGGACACCAGCGCCTGCGCGGACACGACCCGGGACTCGGTGACCGTCGCCGGGTAGGGCATGCGCGGTGCCTGCCGCAGCAGTTCGCCGGCGGCGTGCTCGGCGATGCTGGTGCGGATCCCGTCGATGCTGCGCCGGCGGGTGTCGATGACCCGGACGCAGAACGCGTCCAAAGATGCCTGCGCCTGCTCAACAGTCAGGTCCTCGGGCAGGGTGCGCCACCATCGCTGAGCGGCATTGTGGATGGCCTTCTCCACCACGCCCTTGCGATTGCCCCGCCTGGGCGGGCAGATATCCACACCCACTCCGTAGTGCTTGGCGACGTGCGCGAACGACGACGTGATCCGGCCCGACGCCGGATGGCAGACCGTCGCCATCCGATCGAACCGCCACCTGGCGGTGACCCCTCCCAGCGCCCGGGTCACCGCGTCCAGGCCGTCGACCAGGTGCGCGGAGTCCATCGCGGGGGCGAGCAGCCCGCGCCAGCGGCCCGAGTGCGACAGCGCGCCGACCAGCAGGTGCGCCGTGGACCCCCACCCCCAATGCGCCGGCGGGTTGGGCAGGTCGACCCAGTCCCACTGCGTCTCCTGGCCCGGCGGGTGCGCGATCACCGCCACGGGCCTGCCCTTTGTCGGCGCGCAGTCGGTGCACGCAGACCGAAGCCCGCGATCGCGGATGTTGCGGGTGAACGTCGGATACGAGCCGGTGTAGCCGGCCGCGGACACCTCGTCGAACAGCGTCACCGCCCAAAGATGTGGATCCTCCGCCAGGCGCCGGCGCACGTACGGCTCGAACGACGCGAACCCGTCCACCGCCGCCTGCCTGCGCACCCCCGGCGTGCGCTCCCCATTCAAGTACGCGCGGATCGTCTTGCGGTCACGGCCCAAATGCCGCGCGATCGCACTAATCGACATGCCCTGCCTGCGGAGAGCGCTTGCCTCCACGTCTTCCTCCTGCGAGATCATGAGGCCGGGTCCCTTCGAGTGATGGTGCGTGGTCAGAGACCGCCATCTTCGAAGGGACCCACCCCTATGCCGGGATGACCCGCAGGGTGAGGAATTTCAATGAGCAGAACTGGGGAATTTCAGTGAGCGCCATCATCTCGGCACTTCCTGGGGGGACTGCCCCCTAGTATGCCCACGTGCCGAGCGTGAACGCCGTTGCAGGGCCACGTCTTCGCGTGCTCATGATCACGGCGGCATTCCTTGCGACGGCCATGGCGTTTGTCCCGGATTTTGCGGGGATCGCCCTCCCCATTCAAGAGGAGTTCGACCTCTCAATTGACGAGGCATCCGGCCTCCAGTACTACCCCGAACTCGCTGGCTTGCTTCTCGTCTTCGTCGCCGCAGCTCTCGCCATACGCTGGGGACGCCGCGTCGTCATGGTGAGTGCCGCGATGTCGTTCACCCTGGGAGCGCTGCTGGTGTCACTGGCCCCGGGGGTGGGCGTGCTCGTCTTTGCGCTCGCACTCGTGGGGATGGGCAGCGTCACCCTGACTGTTGTGGGGCTGTCCCTGATCAACGTGACGTTTACGACGACCCAATCGCGGGGCAGAGCCTTCGGCGTGGTCGCAGCATTATCGCCGCTTCTTGCTCTCGTCATCCCCAATCTCAGTGCCACGCTTTCAGAGAATCTAGGCTGGCGCATGGTCCCACTGATTTGGGCCTTCGGAGGCGCCGCAACCGCCGTCTTTGCCCTCCTTGGCGCGCCAGCTCGCGAGACCAAGCCGGTGGTCGGTGAAATGGTGACCCCTGCATTGGCCGGGTTGGCGCTCGCCTCCTTCTGCTTTATGTCTTCGACACTCGCCAGTCCCAATGCGCTGACCCTTGTCTCACTTGCCGTGTGCCTCGCCAGTGTCGGCGTGGTCGTCGTCCTCATGCGGTACCAGTCCACCGCCGGGCTCGATCTGCGGATCCTGAAGACGCGATCTGGAATCCGCGCTGCTTCGGCAGTCGTGCTCATTTGGTGTGTGGGGCTGACGTTCTACATCAGCATCTTCCTGCAGTTCCGCTACGACTACGGCGTGGCTGCGGCGACGGCGGTAATCACTGTCACCGAGGTCGCCGGTATCGCCGGCAGTTTGGCCTTTGGTGCACTCGCTGGGCGCTGGGGAGCTCAACGGGCGGCACTAATCGCAGTGGGGTCTGCGGGCATGCTGTGTCTGATCCTCGCGCTTGCATCCGGCACTGATAAGCCCTGGCTGATCGTTGCCCTCACGGCGCTGGTTGCCTTTCCTAGTTCGGGGTCGATTGGTCCGGTGACGGAGTTCCTCCTCAATCACGCACCCGAGGATGGCTCCGACGGTGGTTCTGCGGTCGCCGATGCCGCGAGTAACGTCGGGTTCGTAGCTGGCGGAGCCCTACTCAGCATCATCATCTTCTCTGGCTTCACACACTCCTTGACTACCGAGATTCAAAGTCGCGGTTATGACGCCATCCGGTCGGGATCCATTGCACAAGATATTCGCAATGGCACATCATCTGAAGACATCGTTGCTCGCGAAGAGGCAACCGATCCGAGGATCCGTGACGTGCTGATCAGCGATGCCGCGACCATCAACTCTGCGCAGGCAGCGGGCTTGCGGATCATGGGTGTGTCATTCGCGGTCGTGTTTGTCGCGGCAGGCCTGCTTATCCTGCCGGGGATACGTCGACGTGGGTCCCTGCATGTCGTCCCACCAGTATCGCAGCCAGATAGATCGGCGCCGCAAACATCGTGAGGAAGCGGTGGCCGGTTAGCACTAGATGGAGGGCGGTCAGGCTGCCTGGGTGGTGCGGCGCAGTTGGGCGTTTTCGGCTTGTAAGTCTCGCGGGGGCTCGATGCTGGGTGCGGGGTCTTGCGTGAGACGGGAACTGACGGGTATGCCATAGAGCCATAATGCGTGCCGTGATCGCCAGCTGGGTTGGTGTTGTCGGGTGTGGGTAGTTGTTGGGGGTAGTGCCGAGTCCAACTCGCTTCACACTCTCAATGACGGCCTGAACGTCGACCTCACAGTCAGTCCCGGCATGGTTCCCGAAACGCGAGCCGCATAATGAGAACGACCTAGTATCTTTGCCCGCGCCAACATCCGGACACTGCTGTTTCCCTGTGCAGGGTGTTTCCAGGATGCCCCAAATTGTTTCCAGTAGGTACTTCGAACGGCAAGGACGGTACGAAAAACCCTTGTAATACTTGGAGTTTCGAATTGCGACCACGCCCCCACCCGCGAGGCGTGCGCCTGCATCGGAAGTATGCCAGGCACGCCGCCTATGCAGCCGGGGCGGGCACCGGAGCCAGGAGCCCAGCTCGATAGGTCATATGGATCCACCCATGGGTCCACGTGGCGCTCACCATCCGGCCGGCGATGGTGGGTGAGGTGAGGTCGACCCGGCCAGCGACGCCCTGCAGCGCTGCGATGGAGTCAGGTGCGGGTGTGCGGACCTCTGCCGTCGCACCGTCGATCCTGCGCACGGTCTGCTGCCAGGCCTCGCATGCGGTGTGAAGATCCGACTGGATGGGGGCCACGAGCTCCGGCACCGTCGCGGCCATGGGCGGTCCGTCACCTGCCCACTCCGCAATGAGGTGGGCACTGACCGTCAGGGTGCGGATGTCATCAATCACCCCTTCCCAATCCTGCGCCCGTGTGGCGGAGTCGGGTGCGCGCGAGGCGAGTGAGGCCTCGACCACCTCACGGGAGCGAGTGAAGGCTGCAGACACCTCCGTAAGTTCCGCCGGTGTGACGCGACCAGGTCCGTAGAGCAGGTCCTCGACGGCGTGCGAGAGCAGGGTGCATCCCTGACGGATCGCGTCGGTGACATTGCCGAGGAGCCCTGCAGCCACTCCGCGCGGCCACATCAGTAGCGCCACGATCACGCTGATGGCGGCGCCGACGACGATGTCGATGAAGCGATCGTCGATCGTCTTGAGTTGTGGCGGCCAGTTGATCACGCTGAAGGCGACGATGACGAAGAGCGAGAACGCCGCCTGGCCAACCACGTACGCGGTGGTTGCCTGCGTGTAGACCGCGAGGAAGATCACCAGGACGAGCGCGATCCACATGAGCACGGGGTGCGTCGCCTCCGTGACGAGGAGGACGTATCCGATCAGCGCGCCCGCGAAGGTGCCGGCGACTGCGAGCAGGGATGTGCGCAGTGTGGCCACCCCATCCATGCGCAGGGTGGCGATCACCCCCAGCGCCACCCAGAAGCCGTGGGCGAGACCGATGAGTTCGACGACCAGCACCGCGACGGCAAGAGCCACGCCAGTCCGCAGCGCGGTGCGCATCCAGGGCGATCGCAGCGTCACCTGGCTCGCGAGGTCGCGCCAGGGATGCGCGAGCGGGGGTTGAGGGATGCTGTGGGCCGTTTCGTCGAGATCCTCGGGCACGAGGCGGAGGACGCGCCGGACGAGGATCCCGAGCCGGACGACGGAGATGGCGAACGCGCGATCAGGGAACGCCGCGTGCACGATGCGCACGCGCTCGGGAGGGGGACCGTATTCGTCGCTGCCCAGGACGGCGACCGCGCTTGCCCACTGTGACACCCACAGGTCCACCACCGGCGCCACCCGCGGCGGCGCAGAGGCGGTGCTGTCCAGCGCGCGGGCCTGGGCGTCCAGGGCAGTGGCACTCGCGGCGACGAGGTCAGCGGTGTCGGGCAGGACACTCATGGGTGAGCTGTACGCCGTGCCACGGGTCATGGCGGTCAGCAGCGCCTCGAGCTGCCCTACCAGCACTTGCAGCGCCCGATCGGTGCGGCTCAGGCCTGCTGCGCGGAAGGGATTGCCGAGGTAGGAGTCGCGCAGGTGGGTGCGCGCAGCGTCGATAGGTGCCGGATCCATCACCCTGCCCTGCGACCGGTTGTGCGCGGCCGACGCGAGAGCGCGCAGCGCGCCGATGCAGGCCTGCCGGACGGGAGCGAGATTGCGCCGGGGCAGGATCAGCAGCGTCACAGGCACCGCGACGGCGACCGCGATTCCCCAGCCGGCAAGCAGATCGGGGACGTCCGACAGGGATGTCGTGACCATCGCGCTGGCGACGTAGACTTTGGTGAGCGCAGGGCAGGCGCTGGCGAAGGTCCCGCGCAGGGCGACCAGGAAGGCAAGGATCCCGGTCACGACGAAGGTCACTGCCACGATTGACCACACACTGCCCGCGGCGAGGCCACCGATGGCTATCACGACTACGCCGGCGAAGCCCGTGGCAAGCAGCGAGATGATGCGCCGTCGCGCTGAGCCGCCGAAGTCAGCCGAACCCAGAAGCGCAATGGATCCGAAGGATGCAAGCACACCCGCAGGCGTGCCTGGCAGGAGGGTCAGGGCCAGGACTAACGCCGCCGTGGTCCCGATCGCTGCTCGCACCGCGCGATGCAGCCCCACCCGGCCAGGGTCGTTGAAGCGCAGGCGCACGCCGCGACCTTAGCGAGTAGTCCGAGCTTTAGGGTGTGCTTCGTGGCCAGCACGGATCGACCGGCAGACGATGGCCGCGACATCATCCCTGACCTCAGGCTCGCCGATGTCATGCAGCAGCGGCCCGCCTCCTTCCGGTCGCCATGGCAGATCCTGCGCATCGGTGTCGCTGTCACGGTGGCCTGGGCCGTCGGCTACTGGGTGTCGCCGAGTTCGTTCGGCATCTTTGCGCCGCTGACGACCCTTCTGGTGATTTCGTCGTCGCCCTGGAGCACCTTCGGCCTGTCGGTGCAGCGCATCCTCACCACGGCAGTCGGCGTCTTCGCCGCGACCCTGTGGGTGACACTTGTCGACGTCACATGGTGGTCGGTGCTCATCGCCATGCTTGTCTCGCTCGTCGTCGCGAGTCGGCTGCCGGTGTCCCTGGGTGCCCGATTCCAGATCCCGACGGCCGTGCTCTTCGTTTTTGCGCTCGGGCAGGTCACCTGGGAGCAGGCGGGTTGGCGCGTCTTCGACGTTGTCATCGGCGGTGCCATCGGAGTCCTGTCGATCTACCTGCCGCCGCCCAAGCCGCACCCGGAGCGATTCGAGGCTCGCCTTCAGGAGTACCGCGACCACATCCTCGCCCTCCTCGGCGACATGGCACGCGAGCTGAGGGAGACCAGCGGTGCGCTCGAGCCGGACGAGTTGCACCACTTCATCCCGGACAGTCGCGCGCTGCGGGGCGACGCGGAAGCAGCGCGCGATGCGCTCACGGACCTGGTCGAGATGGTTGCATTCAACCCGCGCGGGCGCTCAGCTCGCAGCGTCATCGACGACGATGCCCTGCGACTGCGGCGACTCGCGAGCATCGGCGTGCACGTCCGAGGGCTCGCCGGTGCGATCAATCGCGACTACGACCGTGCGGACCTACAGCCAGCCCTGGCCAAGGACACGCTCGCGGACCTGCTCGACGAACTGGCCGCACTGGGACGTCTCGCGTTGGGGTCGCCGGGGATGCCTGTCCGAGCGGAATCCGGCGACGTGTCCGGCGCGACGGAGGCCCTGGATGCGCGGCTGCGCGCCATCGCTGACGAGATGGCCGTCCAGGGCACTGGACAGGTCCTGGAGTCGGTGTCCCTCGCGGGCCGCATCGCCTACGTCGCAGCACAAATGGACGCCTTCGAGCGGCTCACGGATGAGGCCCAGGACAGGTTCGAGGACGACTGATCGGCCGGCCCGATAGCCTCCCCTCGTGCTGCTCTCCGACCGCGATCTGCGCGCCGAGCTCGATGCCGGGCGTGTGGCCCTCGATCCGTACGACCCTGCGATGATCCAGCCGTCGAGCGTCGATGTGCGCCTCGACCGATACTTCCGAGTCTTCGAGAACCATCGCTATCCGCATATCGATCCCGCTGAGGAGCAGCCTGATCTCACCGAACTCGTCAAGGTAGCCGCAGACGAGGCCTTCATCCTGCATCCGGGCGAATTCGTGCTGGCATCGACGTACGAGGTCGTGACCCTCCCCGACGACATCGCAGGCAGGCTCGAGGGCAAGTCCTCGCTCGGGCGACTCGGGCTGCTCACGCACTCCACCGCGGGATTCATCGACCCCGGCTTCAGCGGTCACGTGACCCTGGAGTTGTCCAATGTCGCGACGCTGCCCATCAAGCTCTGGCCGGGGATGAAGATCGGCCAGCTGTGCCTCTTCCGCCTGTCGTCGCCCGCGGAGCATCCCTACGGGTCGAGCGTCTACGGCTCGCGCTACCAGGGCCAGCGCGGTCCCACGCCGAGTCGGTCCTTCGCGAACTTCCACGTGACCCCGCTGGGGGAATAGGCACGGCGCGACGTGGTCGGCTGCTCTGGCAGGCCGGCGATGGATGCGCTTCACTGAGTCCATGAAGCCGGGGGGCGCCTCAGACCGGGATGCGACGACGCGGGCCCTTGTGGATTCGGCTCTCGAGGAGTTGCGCGCCTTCGGGCAGGCCGACTTCGCGATGGAGCGGGTCGCGCGCGGTGCCTTCTACTCAGTCGGCTCCGTCTACGAGCGGTGGCCTGATCGCAACGCGCTGCTCGCCGACCTGGGCATAGACCCGATCGCGTCATCGATCACGGAGGCCCTCGCGTCGGCAGAGGATGCGACCGTTGCGATTGAGTGGGCTCTCGGTGCAGGCAGGCCGACGATCCTGCTCGGCGGCGAGATCCTGCTTGCGGGACACACGTCTCCGTCGGTGCGCGGGGCCTTGCGCGTCGCCCAACCTCCACCCGCGGCCTTCTGAACGGCCACGCGGGGGATGCCTCCGTCGATCCACGCGACCGCGGCGGTCCCACCGCGGCTTGTGGCGACCGAGGAGATCTCGCTCCCGCCGCCGACGTCGACCGTTCCTGTCCATGAGGCACCCGCGGCCGCCGACGTGACGACCAGGATCCGCCCCCCGAGTGAGTAGGCGCTGGTGATGCGTCCGGCGGCGTCGACAGCCGTCTTGGTGGAGGCGATCGCCCCCGGGACGTCGTAGTCGGCGCGAGGATCAGGCGGGGCGGCGCTGGCGCCGGCCCAACTCCCCTGGGCGGCCAGCATGACGGCGGCGGCGAGGACAGCGCGGGCGACGTTGTGGGCCATAACGGCACGATGGCACTGCACCGTGGCGCGACGTCACTTGAAAGGTCCAGTCTGAGGCTGCGTTATCGCCTTGCTCGACTCGTAGGCGGAATCCGAAGGCCCCTAGACCGTGGGTTCGAGGTCGAAGGCGACAGAAATCGCCTGCGCGAGTTGGTCCTCCTGATCGGGGAGCAAGAAGCCGATGCGCTCACCGAGGCGATCGAGAGGCACCGTCTCGACGTTGTCCAGGGAAACCACGCTTTCTGCGGGGAGGCCGTTGCGTGCTCCGACGGCAAGCTCCGTTGATAGACCGCGGATCCGTGACGTGATGGGCGCGATGGTGACTCGGGACATCCGACCGACGAGTGCGGAGCGCGTGAGGATGAGCGCTGGTCGCGGCTTGTCGAGGAAAACGACGTGGATTGCCCTCACCCATCGTCCAAGGTGAACTGATTGGCGGCCCAGGCTGACACAGCGGCGAGGCCGGGGTCGTCGCCACTGTCATCGAGGATGCGAAGGTCACGCTCGGCGAGGAAACGGCGGAGCTCCCGGCGCAGTGCTCGCTCGACGATGGACGCCCTGCTTGGCGCGGATCCGTCGGCGACGAGGGCGTCAAGCTGGAGCACGATGTCGTCCGGGAGGCGCACGGCGATCTGAGTCGTCATGCGGAGACCATACCAGAGTGAATCCCAAAGCGGGATGCACTCGCTAGGCCTTGGTCTTGACGCTCTCCAGCATGAGGGTGGCGAGGTCAACGACGCCGAAGCCCTCGGCCTGACCCTCCTGCTGACGCGCGGTGACCGCGTCGTTGAGCATCACGGAGCAGAAGGGGCAGGCGACGGCCACCTTCGATGCGCCCGTCGCGATGGCCTCGTCAGCGCGGGTGACATTGACCTTGGTGCCGAGCTTCTCCTCCATCCACATGCGCGCGCCACCGGCGCCGCAGCAGAAGGACGTCGGCCCATGCCGCTCCATCTCGACGAGCTCCACGCCGGGCACGCGTTGGATGAGGTCGCGCGGCGGGACGTAGACGTTGTTGTGCCGCCCGAGGTAGCAGGGATCGTGGTAGGTGACCTTCTCCTTGACCCCCGCCTCCGGAGGAGTGACGGGAGTGAGGCGACCCTCCTGCACGAGCGTGGCCAGGAGCTGCGAGTGGTGCACGACCTCGTAGTTGCCGCCGATCTGCGGGTACTCGCGCCCGAGGGTGTTGAGACAGTGCGGACAGGTGACGACGATCTTCTTCGCCTTGATCTCGTTGAGGACCTCAACGTTCTGCATCGCCTGCATCTGGAAGAGGAACTCGTTGCCTGCGCGACGAGCCGGATCGCCGTTGCAGGTCTCGCCTTCGCCCAGCACCATGAAGTTGACCCCCGCGATGGTGAGCAACTCGGCGACCGCCTTGGTCGTGGCCTTGGCGCGGTCCTCGAAGGCCCCCGCGCAGCCGACCCAGAAGAGGTATTCGACGTCGTCGGGGATCTGCTCCTCGCCGTCCATGCCGAAGACGCGGACCTCGAAGTCGACCTCCTCGATCCAGGCATTGCGCTGCGAGGCGTTCATGCCCCACGGATTGCCCTTGGTCTCGACGTTCTTGAACATGCCACCCAGCTCGGCGGGGAACGACGTATCGATCATCACCTGGTAGCGGCGCATGTCGATGAAGTGGTCGATGTGCTCGATGTCGACCGGGCACTGGTAGACGCAGGCGCCGCAGGTGGTGCAGGACCACAGGGCGTCCTCGTCGATGACCGGACCCGACTGGTCGCGATGCCCCGAGGCGTCGTAGCCGTCGGTGTCCTTGTGCGCCACGTCATCGCGCGGGCCGACCAGCGGGCGCTCGACGGCGTCCTTCACCGACTGCGGCATCGTCTCCAGGACCGCCCCGTCGACCTCGCCGATGGGCGGGTTGGTGCCGCCATTGGCCTTCTGTGTCGCCATGACGTACGGCGCCTTGGCGAAGGACGCCTCGCGGAGGTTCATGATCATCAGCTTGGGGCTGAGCGGCTTGCCGGTCGCCCACGCGGGGCACTGCGACTGGCATCGGCCGCACTCGGTGCAGGTCGCGAAGTCAAGCGTGTCCTTCCACGTGAAGTCCTCGATGCGACCGACGCCGAAGGTGGCGTCGTCGGCCGGGTCCTCGAAGTCGATCGGCTTGCCGCCGGAATACATCGGCAGGAGCGGCCCGAGGGCGTTGGGCAGGCGCGAGAACGCGACGTTGATGGGCGCGAGGCCGATGTGCAGGTGCTTGGAGTAGAGCACGATGAGGAGGAAGCCAAGGATCACCGCGATGTGCAAGATGACGCCGAGGAACTCCAGGACCTCGAGTGTGGATACGCCCAGGGGCTCCATGAGCGAGGCGATCCAGTTGGAGAAGAAGGCACCGGGCAACTGTCCGTAGAGCGCGAGCTTGGCGCCGCGGTAGAGCTCCAGCGTCCACAGGACGTTGAAGATCATGAGCAGCACGATCCACGCGGCGCCGGTGTGCGAGCCAAAGAAGCGTGACCTGCGGCCCTCCTTGGCGGGGTTGTTGAGCAGTCGGATGATCGCGAACATCACGATGCCGACGAAGACGAGAATGACGAAGAGATCCTCGAGGAAGAGCACGATCGGCCAGGTGCCGATGATGGGGAACCAGAAGTTCTCGATGTAGACCTCGCCGAGGGCTTCCGCGACCGTGATGCCCAGCACGAGGAAGCCCCAGAAGGCGAAGACGTGCGCGACGCCGGGGATGGCCCACTGCAGCAGCTTCTTCTGCCCGAGCACCTGGCTGCCCTCGAGTTCGGCGCGCTTGCCCACGTGGCTGGTCCGGCCGAC
>VGBQ01000054.1 GCA_016870425.1 Actinomycetota bacterium
GCGGCTTAGGCTTCGGCCATGGCGGAGTACACCCCGATCATGTCCTCGCGCGCCGAGGGAGGCACCCCCCTGGCCGCCGCCCTCATGGCGATCGCCGAGCCCCTCGCGCCGCTGGCGGCGCGCTTCGCCGAGGCCGGCCACGAATTCGCGCTCGTCGGCGGCCCGGTGCGCGACATCATGATGGGTCGCCAGGGTGCGGCCAATGACCTCGATGTGACCACCGATGCCCGGCCGGAGGAGGTCCTGGAACTCCTGCGCGGCTGGGCCGATCACGTGTGGGACGTCGGCATCCGCTTCGGCACCGTCGGCGCGCTGCGCGGTGAGCATCGCCTGGAGATCACGACGTACCGCTCGGAGTCCTATGACCCGGAGTCGCGCAAGCCGGAGGTGGTCTTCGGTGACACCCTGGCCGGCGATCTCGGGCGCCGTGACTTCACCGTCAATGCCATGGCGGTGCGCTTGCCCAGCCTGGAGTTCGTCGACCTGCACGCGGGCATGCGCGACCTCAGCGAGGGGATCCTGCGCACGCCGATGGCACCCGAGGAGTCATTCGGTGACGACCCGCTGCGCATGATGCGCGCGGCAAGATTCGTCTCGCAACTGGGATTCACCATCGCACCCGAGGCGCTCATCGCGATACGCGACATGGCGTCACGCCTGGAGATCGTCTCCGCGGAGCGCATCCGCGATGAACTGACGAAGCTGCTCCTGGGTGCCCGCCCGCGGCAGGGACTCGCGGTGCTCGTCGACACCGGGCTCGCGGCGTACGTCCTGCCCGAGCTGCCCGCCCTGCAGTTGGAGATCGACGAGCACCATCGTCACAAGGACGTCTACGAGCACTCGCTGATTGTCATGGAGCAGGCTATCGACCTCGAGACGTCGCACGAGCCGGCGTCCGGACCCGACCTGGCCCTGCGTCTGGCGGCACTGCTCCACGACATCGGCAAGCCCAAGACGCGTCGCTTCGAAGGCGACGGCGGGGTGTCGTTCCACCATCACGAGGTCGTCGGGGCGCGCATGGTGCGCAAGCGCCTCACCGCGCTGCGCTATCCCAATGACCTCATCGATGAGGTGGCGACGCTCACCGAGCTGCACCTGCGCTTCCACGGCTACGGCACCGGAGAGTGGACCGACTCGGCGGTGCGCAGGTATGTGCGCGACGCCGGTGATCAGCTCACACGCCTGCACAAGCTGACGCGTGCAGACTCCACGACACGCAATCGCAAGCGGGCTGCAGCGCTCCAGACCGCCTACGACGGGCTCGAGGCGCGCATCGCCGAGCTCGCCGCGCTGGAGGAACTCGATGCGATCCGCCCGGATCTGGACGGCAACCAGATCATGCAGATCCTGGGCATCGGGCCCGGTCGTGAGGTCGGCGCGGCGTACAACCACCTGCTCGAGATCCGCCTGGAGCGCGGCCCGCTCGGTGAGGCAGCAGCGGAGCGAGAACTGCGCGACTGGTGGGCGTCACGCTCCTGAGCCGGCTGCTCGGCTAGGCGCTGACCGGCTCCGCAGGGGCGCGCCGGCCCGCGGCAGCCCAGACCTGGATGACCGCGAGCAGGATGAGGGCGATCACCGCTGCCCAGATCGTGCGCGCGATCGACAGGTCGTTGCCGATGACGACGATGATGCCGAAGATGACGGCCACGGCGACGCGCAGCCAGCGGGCCTGCTGCGCGACCCACGCACCCGAGGAGGTGATGGGGCCCGCCGGCACGGTTCCCGCGACATCGCTGGCGAGGTTGTTGACCGAGGCGCGCAGCTCGACGGCCCAGCGAGCGCCGCAGAGATAGAGGCCGACCACCATGATGATGATGCCGAGCAGGATCATCGAGTAGGCGCCGTTGTAGAGGAACTTCAGCAGTTGGTCGTAGAACACCTGCGACGCCTGGGCGAAGGGCGTGTTCTCGAGGGTGTTGACGAAGACGGACTGCCCGATGCCGAGGCCGATCACCAAGGCGACACCACCCACGGCTGCACCTCCGCCCGCCCACGCCGCCATGCGTGGCCTGCGGCGCGCCAGTACAACGGCCAGGACGAGCAGGAGCAGAGCGATGAAGATGAGGCTGGCCGCCACGGGCGAGGTGAAGGAGTAGATCGTGCGGATCTGGGCGAGCTGGGGGGACTCGAGCAGCACGATCTGACGGTCGGCCTGGGGCACGTTGATGTTGGCCGCGGCCCCGAAGCCGCGATCGACCAGGCCCCGCTTGACCTCGTCGATGAGCACCCCGATGTCGAGGACGACCTCATCTCCTTGGAGCGTGACAGGGCCGGAATCGTTGCCCTCGAGGATCGCCATGATGCTCTTTTGCGCCGCGACGTTGGCGAGGTCCCAGAGCTCGCGGAATTGATCGGATCGGACGAGCCGATCGACGACCTGGGCGATGAGGGAGTCGACAGCACCGGACACGATGGGGACGAGCGCCTTGAGCGCGGGGTACTCCTCGATGAGCCCGGCGAAGACCTGGTTGACGAGCGCCTCGGGATCGACCTGCTCCTCGATCTTGTCGGTGATGAAGGTCGAGATCGAGTCCTGCACCTGCTCGCTGTAGGCCAGCGGGCCCATGGTCTCGAGGTAGCGCTCCGAGTCGGTCACTGTGCGATGACCCCAGTAGGTCACCGTGCCGAGCGGCAGCAGCCCGAGCCCGAGGACCAGCGCGATGACGGCGGCGATGGAGCGTACGCCGATGTGGCGCTTGGCGGGGGCGGGTGGCTGTGCTGCCCCGGACGGTGCTGCGGTCTCGGTCACGCCGGCAGCCTAGCCCCCTGCCAGCCGGCGCTCGCGGGCTTTGGGGCCGATCCCGTGGTACCACGCCGCATTGCCCGCGATGACGAGCCCGACCATGACCGTGGCCACGGGGGCGATGCCGGACTCCGGACTGGTGAAGGCCACAGCCACGACGCCCAGGACGAGTGCGATGTTGACACCGACGTCGAAGAGCGCGAAGACCCGACCGAGGTAGTCATCGTCGATCTCGCGCTGGATCAGGGTGTCGCACGCGACCTTCGACGCCTGATTGGCGAAGCCGAGCGACAGAGCCGCGATGATCAACGGCCAAAGAGCAGGGAGATACATCCCGGCGAGTGTCCCGAAGGCGACCAGGGGCGCGGCCTGCGCGACAGCCACAACGGTCCATGGGACGTAGCCCATGCGGCGCACGCGACCGGGCGTGACGATCGCGCCGAGCAGCGCGCCCAGGCCGGCCGCCGCGGTGACGAAGGCGAACTGCCCGAGGGCCGCGTCGGGATCGCCCACGGAGTTGAGCGTGTTGCGCAGCAGCAGGAGAGCGAGCACGGTGAGCGCGCCGAAGGCCAGGCGTTGGATGATGACGACGAGGACGGCGCGACCGGCTACCGGATGCGTCGCGAGCTGCCGGAAACCCTCGCCGAGTCCCTGGAGGACGCCGAGCACGGAGTTGCGCACCGTGTCCTCGTCGGGTCCCAGTCGGTCCTTCGCCATGCGGGTCGCCAGGAGGGCGGCGACGACGTACGCCGCGATCGCACTGGCGAGCACGATGACGCTGCCGGTGTCGCCACCGCCGGCCACCGCGCGGATGACCACGCCGGCGAGGCCGCCCGCGACGACCGCCATGGTGCCGGCCGTCGGCGAGAGGGCGTTGGCGGTGACGAGCAGAGGCCCGTCGACGACGTGCGGCAGCGACGCCGCGAGCCCGGCGAGTACGAATCTCGCGACGCCGAGCACGAGCAGCACGCTGACGGCGAGGTCGAGCCCGTCGTGGCGCATCCACACGAGCACGGCGACCCCGATGACGAGCGCTCCGCGCAGGAGGTTGGCGTAGACCAGCACCTGCTGGCGCCGCCACTCATCGAGGAAGACACCCGCGAAGGGTCCGATGAGCGAGTAGGGCAGGAAGAGCACGGCGAAGGCACCCGCCACCGATGCGGCCGTCGGCTGGCGCTCAGGGGAGAAGAGCACGAAGGTCGCGAGCGCCGCCTGCAGCAGGCCATCGCCGAACTGTCCGGCCAGGCGGACGGAGAAGAGCCGCCGGAAGTCACGGACGGCGAGGACAGCGCGCAGATTGCCCAGTGCCGCCACGGGTAGAGGCTATGCCTGGTTGAACTCGTCGGGGTTGGGGCCGGTACGCCGACCCGACTCCAGCGTGGCGATGGCGGCCATGTCGGCGTCGTCGAGCACGAAGTCGAAGACGTCGATGTTCTGCTGGATGCGCGCGGGTGTGACCGACTTCGGCAGCACGATGTTGCCGAGTTGCAGGCTCCAGCGCACCATCACCTGGGCCGGTGTCTTGCCGTGCTTCGCCGCGACCTCGCCGATGACCGGGTTGTCGATGAGCTGGCCGGACCCGAGCGGGCTCCACGCCTCGGTCGTGATGCCGAGGCGGGCGTCGATGTCGCGCAACTGCGTCTGCGGCAGCCAGGGATGCATTTCGATCTGGTTGATGGCGGGGATGACACCGGTCTCGTCGATGATCTTGCGTAGGTGGGCCTCGTGGAAGTTGGAGACGCCGATGGAGCGGGCGCGGCCCTCCTCGCGCAGGCGGATGAGCGCACGCCACGAGTCGAGGTAGAGATCGCGAGCCGGGGTGGGCCAGTGGACGAGGTAGAGGTCGACCTCATCGATGCCGAGGAGCCCCGTGCTCGTGTCGAAGGCGCGCAGGGTCTGGTCGTAGCCCTGGTCGGTGTTCCACACCTTGGTGGTGACGAAGATGTCGTCGCGGTCCAGGCCGCTGCGTCGCAGCGCCTCGCCGACGCCGCGCTCGTTCTCGTAGACGCACGCCGTGTCGATGTGCCGGTAGCCCGCCTCGAGCGCCGTGAGGGTCGCGTCGACGACGACATCGTCGGGCACCTGCCAGACACCGAATCCGATCACGGGGATCGAGCGTCCGTCGTTCATCTCGACGAGTGGGGCGAAGGCCATGATGACTCCCGGGGGTGCGGCGAAGGCGTTAGTCTCGCAGGATTCGCCGTGCCGCACGACCCGACCTACAGTCTTCGGGTGTCCATCTCCGACCGTCCGCTCACGCAGCCGCACCCCTCACGGCTATCGCCATCGCACCCGGCGCGCGGTCACATCCTGGCCGCCCACGAGTCTGCGATGGCCGCGGGCGAGCCCGGATACGCCGACCCGGTGACCGGCTTCTACGTGATGACCGCGCAGACCCATGCCCAGCGCGGCTTCTGCTGCGACAACGGCTGCCGGCACTGCCCCTACCTTGACTGACCCACCGGCAGACGGTGCGGGCGTCCACAGGGATCGCGCGCATCACCCGCCACTCTGACCTAGGGTGGCGTCCATGGCCGAGCCCCGATCCACGCAGCCGCGAGGCGCGCGCGTGCGGGGCGAGCGCGGCAGGCCCAAGCCTGAGCGCGCAGCGCCGGAGGAGGTCGACGATCCGGCGGCCCCTCGGCGCGTGGTCAACTACGCCCTGCAGCGGCGCTCGGTGCTCCGCGGGCTCTACGGCGGACAGGCCTTCAACGGGTTCGACATCTGCGACGCCGATCCCTATCTCCTGCGCGCCGCGCGCTTCCACGGCGTGGTGACGCAGGATCCGTGCCCGGTCTGCCGGGTGACGGAAGGCGCCGAGACGCTCACTCACGTCACCTATGTCTATGGCGATCAGCTCGGTCACATCGCCGGCTCGGCTATCGACCCTGCTCGCCTGCCGGATATGGCCCAGGACTACGGCGAATTCCGCGTCTACGTCGTCGAGGTGTGCCCGGCGTGCCACTGGAACCATCTGGTCACGAGCTACGTGCTCGGCGACGGCCGGCCTCGCAAGGCTCCAGCCAAGCCGCGCGACCTGCTCGACTGAGGGTTCTGTGGTCGAGATGTGCCACCCGGTGGCACTTTCCGACCACAGAACGGTGACTAGGTCGAGGCCGGCACCTTCTGGTCTTCCTCCTCTTCATCGCGCCGTCGGTCGGCGGGCAGCCCGAACGAAGCGAGAAGGCCGATCACCATGGCTCCGCCGGCGAACGCCGCCATGATCTGCACCGCGCGCGTGTAGGACTGCTTCGCCTCATTGGCGACATCGGACATTCCGGGCTGCTGCTCCAGCGGGATGATCGCCTCGCCCGAAGTGTCGACGACCTCATCGACGATCTGGGTGCGCTGCTCCTCGGAGATCTGCGGCTGATTGACCGCGAGGTCGTTGCTCAGCGCGAGGCCGAGCGACACGAAGAGCACGGTGCCGAGCATCGCGGAGCCCAGGGTGGATCCGACCTGGCGCAGCGTCGAGGTCACGGACGATGCACCACCCGAGCGCTGCGGCGGCACGTCGGAGAGGATGACGTTGGTCAGCTGGGCGCTGTCAAAGCCCACCCCGATGCCGTAGACGAAGAGCGGGATTGCCATCCACCACGCGGACCGGTCCACGCTGATGGTCAGCATCACTCCGATGATGCCGACGATCTCCAACACCATGCCCAGGCGTACGACGCGCGTCGATCCCAGGGCTGCCGACACATGCCGGGCCGCACCGCCGGCTAGCACCGCGCCGATGCCGAGGATGGCCAGCAGCGCACCGGTCTGCAGAGCACTGAAGCCCTGCACCGACTGCAGCCACAGCGGCAGCGCGAAGAGCACTCCGAATTCGCCGAGTGACACGAGAGTTGCCACGACGTTGCCATAGCCGTAGCGGCGGATGCGGAAGAGCGACAGGTCCATGAGCACGCTCTTGCCCGCCTTGGCCCGCCGCGATTGCGACACGAGGAAGACGGCGATCAGGAGTGCACCGATCGCAAGTGCGATGGGCACGGGTGACAGGTCGCCGGCCGTCAGCGCGATGGGGCCCAGATCCCAGGTCGTGATGAGTGTCCACCAGCCAAGTGCCTGGCCCTCGATGAGGCCGAAGACGATCAGCCCGAGGCCGACCGACGACGTGATGACGCCGCCCACATCGAGCCTGCGCCGATCCTCCCCTTTGGACTCGACGATGACGAACCACACCATGACGAGGCTGATGAGCCCGAGGGGCACATTGATGTAGAACGCCCATCTCCAGGAGGCGACGTCGGCGAGCCACCCGCCGAGCAGGGGTCCGAAGGCCGCCATGCCACCGAAGACCGCGCCCCACAGGCCGAAGGCCGCGGCACGCATCGGCCCCCGGAAGTTGACGTTGATGATCGCCATCGATGTCGGCAGCATCATCGCGCCGCCTACGGCCTCGCCCGCGCGGGCGAGGATGAGCATGTCACCGCTTTGGGCAGCGCCGGCGAGCAGATTGAAGGCGATGAAGATCGCGGTGCCGAGCATGAACATCCGCTTGCGGCCGATGCGATCTGACAGCACCCCGAAGGTGATGAGCAGTGCCGCGAAGACCAGCGAGTAGATTGATGTCACCCACAGCACCGATGTCCGGTCGATGCTCAGGTCCTGCACGATCGTGGGGATCAGGACGTTGACGATGCTGCCCTCAAGCACGATGAGGGATACGCCGAGCAGGAGCGCGACAAGCGCGAGCCACGGCCGCGCCTGGGTCCCCGCTTCGGGGGCCTGTAACTGCTTGGTCATCACTGCCCCCATCTCTGATCACGCGCGATCGCGGGGCGACGCTACCGCGCCCCCACCCCCCTCCTGGCTGGTCCGGGCTCCCAGGGCGTGGAACGCATGCGATCGATCGGCGTCCCATCGCGGCGTGCCGTTGCCTCTGGGGCCCCTGGGACGCGTGATCATGGAAGGCCGCCGATCTCGGGGGTCGAGCGAGGAGGAGCAGCGTGGCAGGCAGTCGGCACGCCAAGGGCTCGTCGCGGCCAGCCGCACAAGCTGAGGAGCCCCGGCGCAAGCGGCGCTGGATCCGCGGCACCTTCCTCACCCTGCTCTTCCTCGGGCTCCTCGGCGCCGGTGCATTCGCGGCCGCCGTCATCCTCACCCCGGTGCCCGACCCCAACGACGTGGCGCGCACCGAGGCGACCGTCGTCTACTACTCCGACGGCACGACCGAGATCGGCCGTCTCGGCGACTCCACGCGACGCAGTGTCGCCCTGGCTGACATCCCCCTCGACGTGCAGCGCGCGGTGCTCGCGGCCGAGGACCGCGAGTTCTACAACCACGGCGGCTTCTCACCCGTCGGCATCGGGCGCGCGGTCTACAACAACGTCACCGGAGGCTCGCTGCAGGGTGGCTCCACGATCACCCAGCAGTACGCCAAGAACGCCTACCTCACCTCGGAGCGATCCTTCGTGCGCAAGGCCCGCGAGCTCATCCTTAGCGTCAAGCTCGAGGCGACCGTCGGCAAGGACCAGATCCTCGGCGACTACCTCAACACGATCTACTTCGGCCGCGGTGCCTACGGAGTGCAGTCGGCATCACTGGCCTACTTCGGCGTCCCGGTGTCGGAGCTCAACTACGAGCAGGGCGCCGTGCTCGCCTCGCTCATCAAGGCGCCGAGCTTCTACGCTGACAACCGCAAGGAGCTCAAGGCCCGCTGGAGATACGTCATCGACTCCATGGCGCAGGTCGGCTGGATCACCCCGCAGCAGCTCGACAACGCGCGCTTCCCCGAGATCATCAAGCCGGCCAACACCAATCGGCTCGGTGGCCAGGTGGGCTACCTCCTCGAGGCCGTCAAGGCGGACCTGCGCACACTCGGCTACACCGACCAGGAGATCGAGGCGGGCGGGCTGCGCATCGTCACCACCTTCGACAAGGACGCACAGGCGGCAGCGGTCGCCGCCGTCGAGGCGGTCGGTCCGACCGAGGGCACCGAGGGCCTGCGCATCGGCCTTGTCGCCGTGCGTCCGGGCACCGGCGAGGTCGTGGCGATGTACGGCGGACGCGACTACGTCACCGACCCGATCAACAACGCGACGCGTGCCTTCGCGCAGGGCGGTTCGACGTTCAAGCCGTTTGCGCTCACCGCCGCGGTCGAGGCAGGCATCGGCCTCGACTCGATCTGGGACGGCAACTCCCCCGCGGAGATCCAGGGCTACTCCGTGCGCAACTACGGCGACACCTCCTTCGGCGAGGTCGACCTGCGCACGGCGACCGCCGCATCCATCAACACGGCGTACGTCGCGATCGAGGATCAGGTCGGCGTCGACAACGTCGCTGACGCGGCCTACCGCCTGGGCCTGCCCGTCGACACCCCGGGTCAGTCGCCCGACACGCTCGACCTGACGTTCGTGCTCGGCACGGCCTCGCCGTCCGGCCTGGCCATGGCCAACTCCTATGCCACGCTCGCCGCCCGCGGGCAGCGCTCCGCGACGACCACGGTCAAGGAGGTCTACGGCACCAACGGCGGCCTGCAGCACGCGTGGGATCCCACGCGCGAGCAGGTCGTGGCGAGTGAGGTCACCGACACGGTGACGTCGGCCCTGCAGTCGGTGATCGCGGGCGGCACGGCGACCGGCGCGCAGATGCTCGGCCGCCCCGCCGCGGGCAAGACGGGCACGAGCAATGAAAACAAGTCGATGTGGTTCGTCGGCTACACCCCGCAGCTGTCGACCGCCGTGCTCATGGCCAAGGAGGACGCGCAGGGGATTCCCGTCTCATTGGACGGCATCGGCGGCGGTGCACCTGCCTACGGCGGCGGGGGCTACACCGTCGCCATCTGGACGGCCTTCATGCAGGCCGCGCTCGCCGAGCTGCCGGTCGCCGACTTCGTGACGCCCGCCGTCGTGCCGACACCTCAGCCCACGAGCGAGTCACCGTCGCCGACCGAGAGCCCGACGGAGTCGCCGACACCCGAGCCCTCTCCGACGCCTACGCCGGAGCCCACTCCGGAGCCGACCGTGTCCGGGGACCCGCAGTAGGAGAGACGTACCCTGGGGTCTCGACGAAGGGATACCGACATGCCCAAACTCATCTCCAGCCCCGTGTGGAAGAACGAGCCCGACAAGCACGACTACCCCGCGGCGGCGAACTACCTCAGCCTCATCGCTGACCAGGGCGTGGTCGACGACATCGTGGCGCGACTCAAGAAGGCGCCCATCGCGACATACAAGGCCAAGGACATCCTGCGCGCCTCATGTCTGCCACTGCTGCCGGTGACCGATCTCCACGTGGCTGTGGACCTGGCCAAGGTGGCCCAGGGCGTCAAGCTCTCCCCCGTCCTGCTGGTGCGCGGCGGCATGGAGGCCGGGGTGCCGGCCACCATCGCCGACGGCTATCACCGCGTCTGCGCGAGCTACTACCTCGGCGACAACACCGACATCCCCGCGCGCATCGTCGACCTGCCGACCCAGCTCGACCCCGCGCCCGCACCGATCCGGGCCAAGAAGCGGAAGTAGCGCGCGCATGAGCGATGGGCCACAGCCCGACATCGTCCTGCCCACGCGCGAGGACCCTGTCGTGCGCGCGTCCACGCCGCTCATCGGTGGTGCGGTCGGGCGCTTCGCCGCGATTGGCGCTGCGACCTGGTGGACGCCGGTGCGGGTGCTCATCCTCATGGGGGCGCTCGCGTGGATGCTCGGCGGGGTGCTCGACTTGTCGTGCATGTCCAACTCCTGGGCGAGCCCGGACAACTACGAGGCGCTCTGCTATTCCGACATCCCGCCGCTCTACGGCGGACGCGGCTTCGCCGACGGCTACCTTCCCTATTTCGAGCTCGCCCCGGGCGGGCGCTATCTCGAATACCCGGTGCTCACCGGAGTCTTCATGCAGATCGCCGCGTGGATCACCGGGATAGTCATCGCCATCGTGCCCGGTGTGGCGCCCGCGCTCACTTTCTTCGTCGTCAACGCCATCCTGCTCTTCCCGTTCTTCCTGCTCGCGATCGTCGCGAGCGCTCGGATCGTGAGGGCGCGGCCGTGGGACGCGGCGATGATCGCGCTCGCGCCGACGATCATCCTGGCGGGCCTGATCAACTGGGATCTCATCCCCGTCGGACTCACGATGGGCGCGATCCTGCTGTGGGCGCGGCGCATGCCGGCGTGGGCTGGAGTGGTGCTCGGCCTGGCGATCGCGGCGAAATTCTTCCCCGTCATCCTGCTCGGACCGTGGCTGCTGCTGTGCCTGCGCGCGGGCCGCATGCGCGACTTCGGCAAGCTCATCCTCGGTGCTGCGGCCGCATGGCTCGTTGTCAACCTGCCCTTCATGATCGGCAATCTCGAGGGCTGGCGTCACTTCTACGAGTTCAGTAGCACGCGCGGCATGGACTGGGGCTCGGTCTGGTATGCCATCACGCTCTGGGGCGTGCCTGGAGTGCCCGCCGACATGCTCAATGCCGTCGCGATGGGCACCTTCCTCGTGCTGTGCCTGGGCATCGCGGTGCTGATCCTCTTCGCGCCCCAGCGCCCGCGGCTCATCCCGATGCTCTTCCTCGTCGTTGCGGCATTCGCGGTGACCAACAAGGTCTACTCGCCGCAATTCGTCATCTGGCTGGTGCCGCTCGCCGCGCTCGCGCGGCCGAAGTGGCGTGACTTCCTCATCTGGCAGGCGGCCGAGGTGAGCTACTTCATCGCCATCTGGTGGTACCTCGCCGGGTACGGCATCGAGGACGCCAAGGGGATGACCCCGCAGTGGTACGCGTTCTTCACGTTCGTGCACGTCGTGGCGACGGTGTGGTACGCCGGCCTGATCGTGCGCGATGCGCTGCAGCCTGAGGATGACATCGTGCGTCAGGACGGCGTGCCTGCGGACGAGGACGACCCGGGTGGCGGCTGCTTGGACGGCGCTCCGGACGTGCTGCCGTGGCTGAAGGATCGTCCTTCGGTCAACCTCGCGCCGGAGCCCGCACCCGCATCATCGGCTTAGCCGCCCCTCCTGCGCCCGTAAACGACGCTAACTCGCCCGTTAGCGTCGTTTACGGGCGCAGGACGTGCGTGGTCGGTTGATTCTCCCGGGGCAACCGAGCCCGTCTGAGGGGACGGGTGTGCAGACGGTGGCGGCGGACGGCACGTTCGCGTGGGGCCGGAAGACGGGGAAGAAGACGTATGTCTACTTCCAGCATGGGACGACCCGATCCAACACCGTCGTCATCCCCGCCAGATAGCGAAGGCGGAGATAACCGACTACTAGTCGCCAAAGCGACGGGCCTTGCGCGACAGTAGTCGGGTGACTCCCGCGGCGCCCCGCACCGTGCTCCTCGTCGAGGACCATGCGATGACGCGCGCGCTGGTGCAGCGGTCGCTGGAGGACGACGGATTCGTCGTCACGGCGGTCGACAGCGCGCGGGGCGCGATCAGGGCCTTCGACGACGTCGACCCCGACGTGCTCGTCGCCGATATCAACCTCGGTGCGGGCCCCAACGGGGTCGAGCTCGCCACGATCCTGCGCGCCCACGCGCCCTAACTCGGCGTCGTCTTCCTCACCAATCACACCTCACTCGACCCCGTCGAGGGAGTGGCACCGCCGGACAACGTCGCCTTCGTGCACAAGGGATCGGTCGCAGACCCCAGCGAGTTGCGCCGCGCCATCGAGGCTGCCCTCAGCGACTCGCGCGAAGGGCTCGTCATCAGCTCGCGCAGTGATGACGATCGACTGAGCCAGCTCTCACCCGTGCAGATGTCGGTGCTGCGGCAGATCGCTGAGGGTTGGAGCAACGCCGAGATCGCGCAGCAGCGCGGGACGACGACCCGCTCCGTGGAGCGACTCATCTCGCGCACCTTCGATGCGCTCGGAGTCGGCGATGACGACAAGCACAGCGTGCGCGTCGAGGCGGCGCGGATCTACTGCCAGGCCTTCGGAGTGCCCGACCGGCCCATCCCCTCCGGTGGCACCGCGTGAGCATGCCGCGCTGGTGGACGCGCATAGGCGGCCCCAAGGCGATCACCATCTGGTCGTGGTGGATCACCCTTCCGCTCGCGATCCTCATCAGCATCACCGGGGCACGTCAGATCGGCATGCCGCTCCTGCCCTGGATCGCGCTCGTCGTGGGCGTGCAG
>VGBQ01000055.1 GCA_016870425.1 Actinomycetota bacterium
CCATCTGGACCACTGGGCCGACCTCGCCAGCATCGAGGATGCCTTCGTCCGCTTCTGCGCCGCGACGAAGGAGGTCTCCGGCGTCGCAGTGATCTGCGCCGATGATCCCGGCGCGCGGCGAGTCGCAGAGCGGGCGCGAGCCGAGGGGGTCACGGTCCTCACCTACGGGCAGTCCGATGACGCGGACCTGCGCATCACGGACCCGGCGGCCCAGGCGCGCGGCTGGTCCTTTGGCATCGTCGACCGTGGCGTGCGCCGGGGGTCGGTCGCCCTGCAGGTGCCCGGCCTGCACAACGCGCTGAATGCCGCGGCGGCGCTCGCGGTCTCGTCGGTGCTGCGCGTGTCCGACGCGGAGGCAGCGGAGGGACTGGGGTCCTTCACCGGCACCCAGCGTCGATTCGAGTTGCGGGGCCAGGTCGACGGCATTCGCGTCTACGACGACTACGCACATCACCCCACGGAGGTGGAAGCGACTTTGCAGGCGGCGCGCGAGGTCGCCGGTGGAGGGCGTGTCGTCGTCGCCTTCCAGAGCCACCGCTACACGCGCACGGCCGTCTTCGCGCGGGAGTTCGGAGAGGCCCTGGGCCTTGCCGACGAGGTCATCGTCCTCGATGTCTACAGCGCGGGGGAGCAGCCGATCGCCGGGGCGAGCGGTGAGGTGATCGCGGCGGCGGTGCCGCTGCCCGCAGCGAGCGTGCACTTCGAGCCTTCGTGGACCCATGTGCCCCAGGCTGTCGTCGAGCGTGCCCGCCCGGGTGACGTCGTCATGACCATGGGCGCGGGTGACGTGGGCCAGCTTGCACCGCGCATCGTGGAGCTGCTGCGGGAGCGCGCGTGAAGCGTGCCCTCATCGCCGCGCTCGTGGCGATCCCTGTCATCGCTGCCCTCGCATGGCTCGCGTGGTTCTCTCCGTGGCTGGCGGTGACCCAGGTGCAGGTCACGGTCGGGCCGGCGTCGGAGCTGGCCGGTCCGCTGAGCGCCGATGAGGTGCGCACGGTCGCCGGGGTCGAGACCGGCACGCCACTCCTGCGCGTGCCGACGGAGGAGATCCAGAGCCGGGTGAGCGCGCTCCCGCAGGTGGCGTCGGCCTCGGTCGCGCGCGCCTGGCCGGACACGATCGTCATCGACGTGGTCCGACGCCAGCCCATCGCACTCGTCGCGGCCGCCCGGGGCTACGACCTTGTCGATGCGTCCGGAGCAGTCATCGCGTCAGTGCCGACGCCCGGTGAGGGCGTGCCCGTGGTCGCCGCCTCCGATGCCGGGCTCACTGCTGCCCTGGACGTGGCACAGGGCCTGCCCGAGGACCTGCGCCGCAAGGTCACCTCCATCGAGGCCACGACCCGCAACGACGTGACCCTCGAGCTGCGTGATGGCGCGACAGTCATGTGGGGTTCGGCCGACGATGGCGAGATGAAGGCGCGGGTGCTGCAGACGCTCTTCCAGACCAAGGCGCGGTGGTATGACGTCTCGGCCCCCGGCGTGCCCGCGACATCGGACATGCCGAGGCCGCAGATGAGTCCCTCGGGCTAGCCCCGCTTTAGTGCTGGAGTGCGCTGGGCTCCTCGACATGCGTGAGGTGGCCGTCGAGGATCTCGAAGACGCGGTCGGTGTATTCGACCATCCGCAGGTCGTGCGTGACCATGATGCCGGTCTTGCCCCTGTCCTTGATCTCGCGGCGCAGCAATTGCACGACCTGACGCCCCAGTGCGGTGTCGAGCGCTGCCGTGGGCTCGTCGACAAGCACGAGATCGGGGTCGTTCATCAGCGCGCGGCCGATGGCCACGCGCTGCCGCTCACCCCCGGAGAGCTGCTCGGGCAGGTTCTTCGCCCGGTCCGCGAGCCCGAGTTCCTCGAGGAGTTGGTCGGCCCGCTGCTGCGCTGCCTTCTTCGGGGTCTTAACGAGCGTTGCGACGTAGAGCAGGTTCTCGCGGGCCGTGAGGAAGGGCACGAGGTTGGCCGACTGGAAGACGAAGCCGACCTGCTCAGCGCGGAAGCGGGTGAGGTCGCGCTTGGACAGCTGCGTGACGTCGACGTCGCCGACGGTGACGGTGCCGGATGTCGCCGCGAGGAGTCCGCCGATGATGGAGATGAGGGTTGTCTTGCCGGACCCGGAGGGTCCGAGCAGGGCGACGAACTCGCCCTGCTCCACGGACATGGTCGCGGCGTCGAGCGCCGTGACCGCGGTGTGACCGCTCCCGTAGACCTTGCTGACGTCACGCACCTGGAGCAGCGCACCGGGGTGGAGAGGCGCATCGCTCACGGGAGAGGGGCCATCTCCGCCCGGGGCGGAATCGGTCGCCTCGACGACGGGATCGTTCATAGCGTTCCTCCGATAGCGGTGGCCGGGTCGATGCGCGCCAGGCGGCGCAGGGAGAAGGCGGCGCCGACGATGCCGGCGACGAGGGTGAAGACAGCGATCTGGATGAGCGTGTCGGTGCGGAAGAGTGTGGGCACGGTCGCCGGGATGATGAGCCCGAAGAGCCGCGCCACGATCGCTCCGATGATGACTCCGAGGACTGACGCCACGACCGCCTGGACCAGCACGGTGCGTCCGAGCGCGGCGGTGGAGGTGCCCAGCGCCTTGAGTGCGGCGAAGAGCTCGCGCTTCTCCAGGACGAGGAGCGCGAAGAAGAGCGCCACGACCAGGGCGGCAACGGCGAGCGTCGTATAGATGATGGAGTTAAGTGTCGAGCTCTGCTGTTCGACACCGGGAATCGCCAGGCCCACGGCCTCGGCGGTGAGCACGGTCGTGCCCGGTAGCGCCGCGGCGATGGCGGAGAGATCGGCGTCGGGGGTCGTGATGAGCGCGACGGCGTTGATCGCCGTCGGCTGCCCCCTGAGCTCGGGTCGCACGGCATCGCGCATGGCGCGCCAGTCGGCGACGGAGGTCCACATCGTCGGCTGGAGTTGGTAGGAGGCGTCGGAGACGAAGCCCACGACCTCCACGCCCACGTCCCCGACGAAGACCTTCGACCCCAGGGTCACGCCAGCGTCCTGCAGGCGGGTGTCGACAGCCGCGGTGCCGGTCTCGCCGGCGGCGGGCAACCGCCCCTCGGTCAGGGTGGTCGGGGAACCGGGGCCACCGACCTCCAGGCCGAAGACGGCGAGGTCGATGTCGCCCTCGGGTCCGGTGCCTCCCGTGAGCAGCACCCCCACGGGGCCGGCGGACTCCACGCCGGGTGCGCCGGCGAAGGCCGCGACGTCCGTCTCGTCCAGGCGCGAGCGGATCAGCGACCCCTCGGCATCGTCGGAGAAGGCATAGGCCGTGGCGTTGGTGGAGCGCACGGCGCCGGTGGCGCCGTAGAAGAGCCCGTCGGCCAGCGCGCCGAGGACCAGGACGAGGAAGACGATGAGGGCGAGGGCTCCCACCACGGCGCCGAAGCGCCCCTTGGATCGCGTCAGCTCACCGCGCGAGAGGAGTGCTGCTGGCCCGCTCATCGCGCACCGACCGCGCTGGCGGGATCGATGCGTGCGATCCGGCGGATGCTGAGGAGCCCCGCGAGGAGGGAGAACACCCAGACGCTGACCACCACGCCGATGATGAGGCTTGGCTCGATCGAGACCGGCAGGCCGGTGTTGAGTCCGCGCACGGCCAGAAGGGTGAGCCCCACGGCGATCGCCGAGGCGATGAGCACCACCAGGGTGATCTGGATGGCCACCGTCGCGGCGAGGCGCCCGGTGCTGGTGCCGATGGCGCGCAACAGGGTGAAGGGCTTGAGCTTTTGCACCGTGAGGATGAGGAAGAAGAACCCGATGACGACGATGCCGATGACGAAGGTCAGGCCCACGAGGATGCCGAAGCTCTGCGAGATGGACTCGATACCGGGGATGAGCGACACGGCCTCGTCGCGGGTGTAGCCGGTGACGCCGGGGACCGTCGCGGTGATGTCGCTGGCGACCTGCGCGGGGTCCGAGCCCTCGGTCACGTCGAAGGCCACCGCGTTGATGGGCACGAAGGGCAGACCGGGATTGGTGCCGGTGAAGGCGTCGGCGTAGGTGCCCGAGTCGACGTACATCGTCGGGATGGCATTGAATTGCGCGCCGCGGAGCAGACCGACGACGGTGAGCTCGGTGCCCGCGGGGTCGAGGGTGACGACGTCTCCGATGGCCACGCCTCCGCCATCGACGGCCGCTTCTCCGGGGCCGGTGGGCAGCGCGCCATCGACGAGTCCGCTCGGGGCACCGGGAGCGCCCTGGTCGAAGCCGAAGACCTGCACGTCGACTTGCGCGCCGTCGATGACCGCCGCGGTCGTGAAGGTGCCGACCGCGCCGTAGGAGCCGACACCGGGGACGGCGGCGACGGCATCGAGGACATCCGGCGCCATGCGGCTTGCCGCGATGTTGTCGCGGGCGAAGTCGGCGTAGACGAGCCCGTCGGCCCGCAGGCCCTCGAGCGCACCCACGAGGGCCCCGACGAGAGCGGCCGACAGGGTCGACAGCAGGAGCACGAGGAAGACGAGGAGGGATACGGCCCCCGTGAGCAGGCCGAAGCGCAATTTGGCTCGGCGGATCTCCGCCCCAGCCAGACCCATGTGACCTCCCGAGATCGGTCTGGGCGCCTAGCCTCTCGTGCCGGGCTCGCTCCCGCACCTCGGCGGTGGCAGTCTGACGCAGTGCACCGTGCCCGTGACTCCGTGGTCCTGGGGCTGGCCCTGCCGTCCGGGGGCGCGGTGCGCACGACATGGACCGCGCCCGATGGCCAGGCCAGGGGCTGGGCCTGGGTGCAGCACGGCTTCGCGCGTCGGGGCGACGACCTCGCCGGCCTCGCGGGCTTGCTCAACCGGGCGGGCTTCGCCGTGGTGCGTCCGGACGTCGCCTCATGGCGCCCGCGGCGCTCGATGCACGACACCGGGTGGCTCACCGAAGTCGCGCTGACACTCGGTCGCGCGGTCGACTCAGGTCTGCCCCAGGGGCGCGGGGTCGCCGCCGACGGACCATGGGTCCTGGCCGGACACTCGGCGGGTGCGGCCGTCGTCACGCACGGGGCGGCATGCCTCGGCGCACGTCACGGGGCAGCGCCGGTCGCGTCCCTGATCCTTCTCGATCCGGTCGACACCGTGGGAGGTCTGCTCACCGCGGCCCTGGGATCGGGGGACGTGGCCTCGTCGGTGCACGTGCACGCCTGCCGGCCGTCGCGGTGCAACCGCCACGGAGCCACCGTCGGACTGCTCGACGAGCGGGGCTGGCCGGTGACCTGGCACCCCGGCCTCGCCCATCCCGACCCCGAGCGGATCCCGCCGGATGCCCAGGCCGGGTCGGTCCCCGGCCCCTCACCGTGGCTCGCGCGTGTGTGCGGGGAGCCGGGGGACCCGGCGGACATCGCGGAGCTCGCTCGCCTCGTGCGCGCGCAGGCGTGCGCCGACGCCGCACTGTGATGCGTGGGACAGGCGTGGCTTCTTGCTCGAGGTGAGGTTGACCCTTAACCTCATCGACAGAGGCACCGGATCGAGGATCTCATCTTCGACTTGAAGTTGAGATTCATGTGCCAGCGTGCACGGCTCGCGCGGGGACACTCGTGAGTCGGACCGGAAGGGATGCAACCGTGGCTGCACCGCAGAACTATCTCGCTGTCATCAAGGTCGTCGGCATCGGCGGCGGCGGGGTCAACGCCGTCAACCGCATGATCGACGTCGGCCTCAAGGGTGTCGAGTTCGTCGCGATCAACACCGACGCGCAGGCGCTCCTCATGAGCGACGCCGACGTCAAGCTCGACATCGGGCGCGAACTCACCCGCGGCCTCGGCGCCGGCGCCGACCCCGAGGTGGGCCGGCAGGCCGCCGAGGACCATGCCGAGGAGATCGAAGAGGTCCTGCGCGGCGCCGACATGGTCTTCGTCACCGCGGGTGAGGGTGGCGGCACGGGCACGGGTGGCGCGCCGGTCGTGGCACGCATCGCCAAGTCGCTCGGCGCGCTCACCATCGGCGTCGTGACGCGTCCCTTCGGCTTCGAGGGCCGGCGTCGGCAGTCCCAGGCGGAGACCGGCGTCGATGCGCTGCGCGCCGAGGTCGACACCCTGATCGTCATCCCCAACGACCGCCTGCTCTCGCTGACCGACCGCAACATCAGCGTCATCGATGCGTTCCGCCAGGCCGACCACGTGCTTCTCCAGGGCGTCTCCGGGATCACCGACCTCATCACGACCCCGGGCCTGATCAACCTCGACTTCGCCGACGTGAAGTCGGTCATGCAGGGGGCCGGCTCGGCGCTCATGGGCATCGGCTCGGCCCGGGGTGATGAGCGGGCGGTCGAGGCAGCCACCGCAGCGATCTCAAGCCCGCTGCTCGAGGCCAGCATCGAGGGAGCCCATGGGGTCCTGCTGTCGGTCTCCGGAGGCTCTGACCTGGGGCTCTTCGAGATCAATGAGGCGGCGCGCATGGTGTCCGACGCCGCTCACCCCGACGCCAACATCATCTTCGGTGCGGTGATCGATGACACCCTCGGCGACGAGGTGCGCGTCACGGTGATCGCCGCGGGCTTCGACGGCGGCACGCCGCCGGCGCGCCGCGCCCAGCCGGTCACCAAGAAGATTGCCGAGGAGACACCGCTCGCTGCGGCCGTCGCCGCGAAGCAGTCCTCGTCGGCCGACAGCGCCGAGATTCCCGTCACGCCCGAGCCGCCCAAGCGGCCGGTGCAGCAGCCGCGCACGATCGTCTTCGACGATGCGGGTGACGATCTCGACGTCCCCGACTTCCTGAAGTAGTCGTCGCCGTGGGTGTCCTCGCCCGCGGTCGAGTCGTGGATGCCGGGCGCAGTGCCGACTGGCTCTTCACGGACCGCCTAGGCGGTCAGAGCACCGGTGCCTACGCCGAGCTGAACCTCGGGGGATCGGTGGGCGATGAGCCCGATGCTGTCGCTGCCAATCGGCGCGAGGTCGCGGGCATGGTGGGGTGCGACGGCCTGGCACTGGTGAAGCAGGTGCATGGGCGGGATGTCGCGTACCTGCGTGCGATCCCTGGTGAGCCGCCACCGGCCGACGCGATCATCACGGGCGAGAGCAGTCTGGCGATCGCCGTACAGGTGGCCGACTGCGTGCCGGTGCTCCTCGCCGACCTGAGCGGGGGGCAGGTGGCAGCGGTGCATGCGGGGTGGCGCGGGGTGGTCGCCGATGTCGTGGGCGCCACCCTGGAGAGGCTTTCGCCCCGGGGGGAGGTGAGCGCGTGGGTGGGACCGGCGATCTGCCCCGGGTGCTACGAGGTGAGTCCCGAGGTCCGCGACGAGGTGGCTGATGCTGTCCCGGAGGCGGCAGCGCGCACTCGCCAAGGCACCCCGGCCGTGGACGTGCGCGCCGCGGTGCTCGCCCAACTCCGTCAGCACGGGGTCACGGGCGAGATCGTAGGCGGCTGCACCTTCGAGGATCCGACGCTCTACTCCTACCGGCGGGATACCACGACGGGCCGGCAGGTCGGCGTAATCGTCATGCGGGACAGCGGATGACCACCGACGACCGCACTCAGGAGCTCCACGAGCACCTCGACGTTGTCCGAGCTCGCGTCGACGCGGCATGCGCAGTCGCCGGCCGTGACCCGAGTGACGTGACACTCATCGTCGTCAGCAAGACGTGGCCCGTCGAAGACGTGCGGCGCCTGGCGGCACTCGGCGTTCGCGACTTCGGGGAGAATCGCGATCAGGAGGCCGCCCCCAAGGCAGAAGCGACAGCGGACCTCGGACTGCGATGGCACTTCGTCGGACAGCTGCAGTCCAACAAGGCCAACTCCGTCGCTCGCTATGCCGATCTCGTGCACTCCGTCGATCGCCTCTCGCTGGTGACGGCACTGGACAGGGGCGCGTCGAAGGCGGGTCGGCGGGTGGGGTGCCTGATCGAAGTCGACCTCGCCGGGCAGGTGGAGGCGCGGGGCGGGGCTCGGCCGGAGCTGGTCCCCGAGCTCGCGGCGCAGGTCGCGGCCAGCGACCACCTGCTGCTGCAGGGCGTGATGGCCGTCGCGCCGCTGGCTGCCGCCGGCGAGAGCCAGGCGGAGGTGTCCGCGCATGCTTTTGCGCGCCTGGCGGAGGTGTCTGAGCGCCTGCGCCAGGACCATCCGGACGCCACGCTCATCTCGGCGGGCATGTCCGAGGACCTCGAGCAGGCCGTGAGCGCCGGCGCGACACACCTGCGCGTGGGGAGCGCGGTCCTGGGGACGAGGCCTCCGCTCGGCTAACTTAGGGGGACGCCACCGGGCCCGGTGGCGAGAAGGGAATGCCATGGCGGGCGCGATGCGCAAGATGGCGGTCTATCTCGGACTGGTCGAGGACGATCCCGACCGCCACGAGTCGTACTTCGAAGAGGACGAGTGGGAGTACGAAGACGAGCCCGCCCCCTCCCGCCGCAGCCGCTCGTCGGACCGGTCGACCGAGAGGTCCTCTCGTCAGCCGGAGCGACCCGAGCCGCGCACGGTCACGGTCGTCGATCCCCGAGAGCCTCGGCGCCTCTACCGCGACGAGCCCAGCAATGTCTCGCCGATGCCGGGGCCGGGTGCGCGTCCCACACCCGTCCCAGCGGTAGACCTGCATCGCATCACGACCATCCACCCGCACACCTATAACGACGCGCGTCGCATCGGGGAGGAATTCCGCGAGGGAGTCCCCGTCATCATGAATCTCACCGAGATGGACGACGGTGATGCCAAGCGCATCGTCGACTTCGCGGCGGGTCTGGTCTTCGGCCTGCACGGCACGATCGAGCGGGTCACCAACAAGGTCTTCCTCCTCTCACCGGCAAACGTCGAGGTGGGTGCCGAGGCGCGAGCCCAACTCGCGCAGACCGGCTTCTTCAACCAGAGTTGACGCGCGGGTGCGCGTCAGTCGAAAGGGGACGGTTCGGTGGCGGTGGTCGGGCAGGTGCTCGCCACCTTCCTCTGGCTCTACTGGCTGGTCCTCATCGGCCGTCTCATCCTGGACTTCGTGCAGATCTTCGCTCGATCCTGGCAGCCCCGCGGCCCTCTCCTCGTGGTCGCGGAGGCCATCTACACCGTCACCGATCCGCCCTTGCGTGTCTTGCGCAAGGTCATCCCGCCCCTGCGACTGGGCGGGGTGCAGTTCGACCTCGCGTTCCTCATCCTCATCATCGCCGTCCAGATCCTCATCAACGTCGCTCTCGCCCTCTAGCGCGCACATCCCCCAGGAGGCACCGTGACCCTCACCCCTCAGCAGGTCCACGAGAAGCAGTTCAACACCGTCAAGATGCGCACCGGCTACGACATGGACGAGGTGGACGCCTTCCTCGACGAGGTCGAGTCGGCCCTCGGCGGTCTCATCGTCGAGAACGACGATCTGCGGGCCCAACTGGCGCAAAAGCCCGCGGCCCCGGTGACCTCTGCCGACGTCGAGAAGAAGCTTGCCGAGGCTGAGAAGAAGGCGGCCGAGGCTGAGAAGAAGCTCAGCGAGGCACAGGCCAAGCTCGCCGAAGCGGATAAGAAGGCGAGCGAGGCGGACAAGAAGCTCGCCGAGGCTGCCGACAAGGAGAAGGCGGCCGAGACCAAGCTCACCGAGGCGCGGCGGATGGCGACGGCCAACACCGTCGCTCCCGCTCAGGCGGCAGCGCCCGCTGCTGCAGCAGCCGCCATGGCCGCTGCGCCCCCGGCAACTCCTGCTCCCGCCCCGGCGCCAGCTCCGGCCGCGGCCGCGGACGCAGACGTCCCCGGCCGCGCCTTCGCGATGCTCGAGGCGGCGCAGCGCACGGCGGACGAGACCGTGGCGAGCGCCAAGGCCGAAGCAGACACGATCTTGGTGAAAGCCCGCGAGGAAGCGTCCAAGGTGACCGGCCAGCTCGACGAGCAGCGAGCGGCACTGGAGACCAAGGTGAACGACCTGCGCAGTTTCGAGCGCTCCTACCGCACGAAGCTGCGCGACACCATCTCCGGGCAATTGGCCGAGCTCGACAAGGTCGCCTCAGTTGAGCCCAAGGCGCCAACGAGCTCCTAGCGGGCCTCGGGCTCGGCCGGTCCTGATCCGTCCTGCTCAGGCAGGGGGCGCACGCTGTGCGTGCGCAGGTCCCATCTCAGCGTGATCACTCGCAGCGAGATGACCGACCCGAGGCAGGCGAGGGCGGCCAGGCCACCGCTGAACTGGTCGAGGAGCACATAGACCGTCGCGCCGACGGCGGCGAGCAGTGCGTAGGGCTGGCTGGGCAGCAGGATCTGTGGCGTCTCGCCCCTCAGGACCGATACGACGGCCCCGCCGGTGACGGCGGCCAGGAATCCGACCGTGATGGCCCCGATGTCCGGCAGCCCGAACTCGATCGCCATCTGGGCAGCGATGACGGCGTACAAGCCCAGCGCCAGGGCGTCGAGCACGATGAAGGTCCAGCTGCCCACACGGATCCATCGCCCGATGACCAGGACCGTGACGACGGCCGCCAGCACGGCCGCGAGATACCACGGGGATCGCAGCGCGAGTGGCGGCAGATTGCCGAGCAGGAGGTCGCGCGTGATGCCCCCACCCAGGCCGAGGACGAAGGCGAAGACCGCCACACCGACGATGTCGTAGCTGACGCGCGAGGGCTGACGGCCGAGGATCGCGCCGGAGAGAGCCGCGACGAAGGTCGTCACGAGAGCGAGCCACAGGGGGGTGTTGGCCGCGATGTTGGGCAGGTCGATCTGGTGCACGGTCGAAGCGTAGAGGTCAGGCCTTGCTCAGGACGAAATCCAGTGCCAGGCCGCCCTCCGTCGCCGTGGCGCTACCCGACCGGACCGCACCCTCCGCGAAGTCCGTCGCGAGGACCTCGCCCGCGATCATCTCCCGGTGCTCGCGCAGGGCCGCGGCGACGTCATCGTCGGAGGAGGACCAGGTGAGCGTGATGCGGTCGGAGATGTCGAGGCCCGCCGACTTGCGTGCCTCCTGGATCAGGCGCACAGCCTCGCGTGCGCAGCCCAGGCTGCGCAGCGCAGGCGTGAGCTCGAGGTCGAGCGCGACCGTCTCACCGTCCCCGCTCGCCACGGACCAGCCCTGCCGTGGGGTCTCGGTCACGATGACGTCGTCGGGGGAGAGCTCGATCGTGCCGAGGCCAGCGACGTCGATGGATGCGGACCCTGCACGCAAGCCGGCCGCCAGCGTCGCGGGGTCGGCCGAGGCGATCGTCGTGGCGACCTCCTGGGTCTGCTTGCCGAAGCGCTTGCCCAGTGCACGGAAGTTCGCCTTGACCGAGACGTCGACGAGGTCACCGTCGCTCGCCGAGAGGTTGGCCATGTCGAGCACGTTGAGCTCATTCGCAACCTCGGCCACGAGCTCGGCGGGCAGCGCGGCCCATCCGGGGGCTGAGACCAGAGCGCGAGCCAGTGGCTGACGCGTGCGCACGTTGGACGCCGCTCGCGCTGCCCGCCCGAGTTCGACGATTCGCCGGACCAGGGCTACCTGCGCGGCGAGCTCGTCGTCGATGACGTCAACGTCGGCGGCCGGCCAAGACGCCAGGTGCACGCTCGGCGGTGCGTCGGGGTCCACCGCGCGCACCATGTCCTGCCAGACCCGCTCGGTCACGAAGGGTGTGAAGGGTGCCATGACCAGCGTGACGATGCGCAGCGCCTCGTCGAGGGTGGCCAGCGCGGCGGGATCGCCGTCCCAGAAGCGTCGGCGTGTGCGGCGGACATACCAGTTGGAGAGGTCGTCGACGAAGGCCGAGATGAGACGTCCCGCGCGCTGCGTGTCGAAGACCTCAAGCGCCGCATCGACATCGCGGGCCAGCCGGTGCGACTCGCTTAGCACCCACCGATCGAGGGCGGGCCGCTCGTCGACCGGCGGCGCTGCGTCGCCGGGAGTCCATCCGGCAGCCCGCGCGTAGAGCGAGAGGAAGGAGGCGGTGTTCCAGTAGGTGAGGAGGACCTTGCGCACCACCTCCTGGATCGCCGCATGTCCCACGCGCCGCGCCTGCCACGGCGAACCGGATGCGAGCATGAACCACCGCACGGCATCGGCGCCGTGCTCATCCATGAGAGGGATCGGCTCGAGGACATTGCCGAGGTGCTTGCTCATCTTGCGGCCGTCCTCGTCGAGGATGTGGCCCAGGCACACGACGTTCTTGTACGACGACTGATCGAAGACGAGCGTGCCGACGGCCATGAGCGTGTAGAACCAGCCGCGGGTCTGGTCGATGGCCTCGCAGATGTAGTCGGCCGGGTAGCGGGAGGCGAACTCCGCCTCGCCGCGATGGGGGTAGCCGAATTGCGCGAAGGGCATGGCCCCGGAGTCGTACCAGCAGTCGATGACCTCGGGCACGCGCGTGGCCTCGGCGCCGCAGTCGGGGCAGGCGAAGGTCACCTCGTCGACGTAGGGCCGGTGGGGGTCGAGGTCAGCCAGCTCGCGCCCGCTGCGGCGGCCGAGGTCGGCCAGCGACTCGATGGCGGTGAGATGGCCCTCGGGGCATCGCCAGATGGGCAGCGGCGTGCCCCAGTAGCGGTTGCGCGAGAGAGCCCAGTCGACGTTGTTGTTGAGCCAGTCGCCGTAGCGGCCCCACTGGATCGTCTCGGGGTACCAGTTGGTGCCCTCGTTCTCCCGGAGGAGATCGTCCTTGATGGCGGTCGTCTTGATGTACCACGACGGCTGTGCGTAGTAGATGAGCGGCGTATGGCACCGCCAGCAGTGCGGATAGGAGTGCTCGTAGCCCACATGCTTGGCGAGCAGGCCG
>VGBQ01000056.1 GCA_016870425.1 Actinomycetota bacterium
GGTGTCCTGGTACTCATCGACGAGGATGTGACGGAATCGTCGACGATAGTGCTCGGCCACGTCAGGAAAGAGCTGGAGAAGCGCGACCGTGGACCCGATGAGGTCGTCGAAATCAAAGGCGTTCGCACGGCGCAAACGGCGCTGGTATTCCGCATACGCCTCGGCGAGCACCCTGTCCTGAGGCGTCTCGGCGCGGCGCAGGAACTTTTCCTCGTCGATGAGCTCATTCTTGAGTTGGGACACCCGCGACGACAGGGATCGGGGCGGGAAGCGCTTGGGGTCGATGTCGAGGTCCTTGACGACCATGGACATCAGCCGTTGCGAGTCAGCAGCGTCGTAGATCGAGAAGTTTGTCGAGATCCCCAGTCGGGCCGCCTCGCGCCGCAAGATGCGGACGCAGGCCGAGTGGAAGGTCATCACCCACATCGCCCGTGACACCGGGCCGACCAGCGCGGCGACACGCTCCTGCATCTCGCGAGCAGCCTTGTTGGTGAAGGTGATGGCCAGGATCTCCGACGGGCGTACCCCCTCATCTCGAATGAGGTGCGCAATGCGCTGAGTGAGCACGCGGGTCTTGCCCGAGCCGGCTCCCGCGACGATGAGCAAAGGCCCGCCGCGATGCGTCACAGCCTCCTGCTGGGAGGGGTTGAGCTCGGGCATTTGCTGATCGTACGTCGTGAGCCCGACAGCCCCGTGCGGCGACGTCAGCGCAGGTAGGCGACGACGTGTGCCGTGACCTCGACGCCCCCGACCACCTCGCGCCGGAGGGTCCCCTGACTGTCGAGGGGCACGACGATGAGGCCATCGACCTTGCTTCGGCGCGGCACGATGAGGGACGGCCGGTCCGACTTAGCGAGCGAGTAGAAGGTCACCTCGCCGCCCTTCGTACCCGTCGCCGAGACCCTCAGCACTGCGGCAGTGGCACCCGACGCACTCGCCGTCGAGCGCATCGCCAGGGTGTCGGCTGTGACACCGGCTGAGGCGCCAGCCGTTGGAGGCGGGATGAGTCGAGTGAGGAGGGACCTGGCCCGGCGTACCTCGACTGGCTTCACGGGGACGAGGAGCGCGCCCAGCTGCTGGGTCCGAACGGCCGATGCCTGGACGGTGATCGACACATCGACGCTGCTCTTGCCGTTGTTGACCAGGAGGATGCGCCCCTCGGCGTCGAGAGCGGAGATGATCGGGACAGACGCCGTCGAGTTCCGGCGATAGCCGACCGAGGTGGTCGCGGGCGTGACCTTGTCACCCGTGCGACGAACGATCAGGCGACCACCCTGGTCGGCTCCCGAGACACCGACGGTGAGCAGCGCACCCGCGGGAGGGCCATCCGTCGTCGCGCCGACAGCGACGTCGACGACGCGCTTCTCGCCGGGACCGAGCGGCTCGTTGATCACGCGCGTGTCATAGACGACCAGGTTGGCGTAGGGCAGCAGGCGGCCTTCAGTGGCGGTCGGCTCACCGGGGGTCACGAAGTAGCCGAGCAGGTCGACGATGACGTGCGTGGCGCCAGAGTCAGTCGTGAGAGCGATCGTCCCATCCTTAGCCAGCGGCAGGATGGTGACGAGGTCACGGCGGCCGTTGACGGTCACGTCGGCCAGGACCCCATTAGCGGCCGATCGGAGGGTGGCCGGGGAGTTCGAGCCGATCGTGGAGACGCGGACGGCCACCGCCTTGGTGCGCGGACCCGGAGAGTCCTTGCGTGCACCGACGTCAATGATCAACGGTGCGCCGGCTCCACCGCTGGACTGCGCCGCAAGTCGGCAGGGTTGCCCCCCGTTGCCCTGACCGCTGCGCGTGTCGAGAATCCGGCGAGCCGCGACGGGCACGAAGTCCAGACCCGCGCCCGCGTCCGCCTCACCCGTGGCGGGGGTTCGTGACGCACTGCAGAACGGGGCCGGCGTCGGATCCCCGCCCCAGAAGCTTGTCTGGCCCGCGGCTCCGTCCCAGGAAAAGGAAATGTGGATGTGATCACGGTGACAGTAGGTGTCATAGCCGCTCTGCGGGGTGCTGTAGCAGCCCTTCAACTCCGTCCAGCGGCGCGTGTACGACTCCCAGATCTCATCGCCCCAGCCGATGTACATCACGCCGAGTCGGCGAGCCATGGCGAACTCGTTGCCGTTCTCGTCCGTCGCGAGTAGCCACTGGAGGAAGGACTCAGCCTGCGCATTCTGCTTGGGGATCTTGGAGTTGATCATCCAGTCGAGGGCACGCCCCTCCTTGTGCTCGCTGCGCCCTCCGACGTTGCAGTCGCGGGGCACCCAGATGCTGCTGGAGTCGGCGTACGTCGCCCGGATGAGATCGGCGACGCGATCAGTGCCGGGCTTCGTCACCGGATCGCAGATGTACTGCCCCTGGTAGGTCGGCAGAGGGTCGACCTCCTTCGGCAGTCCCGCGGGGAGAGCAGGTGGCGGAGGCAGCGGAAGCTCCTTGGCTTCCTTGTCCTTCTTGCCCTTCTTGTCGTTGGCCTTGGCCTCGGCTGCCCGCCCGGCGTCGCCGCGAGTGGGGCCGCCCGACGCGCCCTCGGTCTCGGAGAACTCGGGGACGTGGTCGGCCTCACCGATGGGAGACGACGCAGCCGGTTGCGCGATGAGGAGGAATCCGGCGACCAGAGCCGCTGTGATGGCGACCACCAGGGTGCGGCGCGACCCGGAAGCGGTGCGCGAACCGCGCCCGCGCAGGGCAGCAGGCGACCGCATAGGATCACCACCGCGAGAGCTGTCCGGAAGACGCACGCCGTCAACGGTAGCCTCTGCAGCCTCAGGAGACCCACTGGTAGCGGGCGTTTTCCCGGGAAGTCCAGAAAATGGAACTCGCCCGCCCCGTGATCTCCCCATGGATCCGCTTCCGCTCCCTCTCTCGGCCGGGCCCATGGCCCTGCCCCCGTCGAATCACCCCCGAGCCGCCCACGAGGAGACCATGACCGCCCCCGAGTCTGTCGAGCAGCCCCCTGCACGAGCCCTCGTGGTCACAGCGCACCCCGACGACGTCGACTTCGGTGCCGCCGGCACCGTGGCCTCGTGGGTGGCCCAGGGGACCCACGTGACCTACTGCATCGTCACCGATGGCGATGCCGGAGGCTTCGACCCAGCCGTCCCCCGCTCCGAGATCCCGCGTATCCGGCGCGCAGAGCAGGTGGCCGCGGGACGCATCCTCGGCGTCGACGATGTTCGCTTCCTCGGCTATCGCGATGGTGAACTCGAGGTGTCTCAGGGATTGCGTCGAGACATCAGTCGGGTGATCCGCGAGGTGCGACCCGAGCGGGTACTCATCCAGTCCCCCGAGCGCAACTGGTCACGCATACCCGCCTCGCACCCGGACCACATGGCAGCGGGTGAGGCCGCGATCTTCGCGATCTACCCCGACGCGCGCAATCCCTTTGCGCACCCTGCACTACTTGCCGATGAGGGACTGGACGCGTGGACCGTGCACGACGTATGGGTAATGGGCGCACCGGGACCAAACCACTTCGTCGACGTGACCGACCGGGTCGATGACAAGATCGCTGCCCTGCGTGCCCACGAGAGCCAGACGGCTCAGATGGACAACCTCGGTGAACTCATCCGAGGGTGGATGTCCCTGGCGGCCGAGCGCGCTGGACTGCCGCAGGGTCGCTTCGCCGAGGCCTTCTTGCGCACCACCATTCCCTAGGCGCCAGCCTCAGGCGAATTGTGCGGCTCACTGTCGATGACGCTCGGCCTCAGCCGCGCAATTGGCCCTCGCGCACCAACGCCCGGCCCCTGCTAGGCGTGAGCGGCCTCGTGCATCGGCCCTGTCGCCCCCATCAGGGGCTGCCGGAGACCTAGTTCCAGAAGACAGCGATGACGATGTTGGCCAGCGTGAGCACGCCGATGGCACCCCAGATCCCTGTCTGAGGTAGCGGGCGCTTGCGGCCGACGAAGGCCAGCGCCGTGATGATGAGGACGATCACGAGCTTGACCGCGATCTTGGCGTGGTCAACCTCTTCCCCCGGGACAAGTCCGGCGGAGGCGATCCCCACAAGAAGCACGCCGGTCACGAGTTGCGTGAGCGCGCCATGGAGCATCGCGGGGTTGACGCCCTTGTCCGGGGACTTCATCTGGACGATGAAGCCGCCTAGCAGACTGGCGAGGCCGATGAAGTGCAGGACGACGAGGAGGTTGTAGACGAATTCCACACCGTCACCCTAGCCGAGTGGGAAGCCTTCAAGCTGGCGTCACACGCGCGGGCTCTGCCCGACTACTCCCACTCGATACCGACCGAGAGTGGGAAGAGGCGGGCTCTGCCCGACTACTCCCACTCGATACCGACCGAGAGTGGGAAGAGGCGGGCTCTGCCCGACTACTCCCACTCGATGGTGCCGGGGGGCTTGCTCGTCACATCCAGCACCACCCGATTGACCTCGCGCACCTCATTGGTGATTCGGGTCGAGATGCGGGCGATGAGTTCGTGCGGCAGCCGCGACCAGTCCGCTGTCATGGCGTCCTCACTGGAGACGGGTCGCAGGACAATGGGGTGTCCGTATGTGCGGCCATCGCCCTGCACTCCCACGGATCGCACATCGGCCAGCAGGACCACGGGGAACTGCCAGACATCGCGATCCAGCCCAGCCGCCGTGAGTTCCTCACGCGCGATGGCGTCAGCCGCTCTGAGGATCACCAGGCGCTCTGCGTCCACGGCCCCCACGATGCGGATCGCCAGGCCGGGTCCGGGGAAGGGGTGGCGCCAGACGATCTCCGGTGGCAACCCCAGCTCGAGCCCGACCTGGCGCACCTCATCCTTGAAGAGCGTGCGGAGGGGCTCAACCAGGGTGAAGGCGAGGTCATCGGGCAGACCACCGACGTTGTGATGGCTCTTGATGTTGGCAGTCCCCGTGCCGCCACCGGACTCCACCACGTCCGGGTAGAGCGTGCCCTGCACGAGGAAATCCACCGTGCGCCCCGACTCCCCCGCCTCCGCCACGACGTCACGGGCCGCATCCTCGAACACACGGATGAACTCACGCCCGATGATCTTGCGCTTCTGCTCTGGATCGGTGACGCCGGCGAGCGCATCTAGGAAGCGCTGCTGGGCATCGACGACAACGAGCCGGACACCCGTCGCGGCCACGAAGTCGCGCTCCACCTGCTCAGCCTCGCCCGCGCGCAGTAGGCCGTGATCGACGAAGACACAGGTCAGTTGATCTCCCACCGCCCGCTGCACCAGTGCGGCAGCGACTGCCGAGTCCACTCCCCCGGAAAGGCCGCACACGACGAGGCCATCGCCCACCTGATCGCGGATCCGCGCAATCTGGTCGTCGATGACGCTCTCGGTCGTCCACGACCGCTCCAGACCGGCCACGTCGTACAGGAAGTGCTCTAACACCCTTTGCCCGTGCTCACTGTGCATGACCTCCGGGTGGAACTGCACGCCTGCCAGGCCCCGACCGACTGCCTCCATCGCTGCCACGGGAGCACCAGCGCTCGTCGCTGTCACCGAAAAGCCCTCGGGTGCCGCGGTGACGCTGTCCCCGTGAGACATCCAGACGGACTGGCGAGTTGGGAGGCCGGCGAAGAGTGACGACGACTCGATGACGTCTAGCGGCGTACCGCCAAACTCGCTGAGTCCTGTCCGCTCAACCGTGCCCCCCAGCGCCTGGGCCATGGCCTGGAACCCGTAACAGATCCCGAAGACGGGTACGCCGGCGGCGAACAGAGCGGCATCCACTGAAGGTGCACCCTCCGCATAAACACTGCTCGGGCCTCCGGAGAGGACGATCGCCACAGGATCCTTGGCCAGCATCTCCTCGACGCTCATGGTGTGGGGCACGATCTCGGAGTACACGTGAGCCTCGCGGACCCGACGTGCGATGAGCTGGGCGTACTGCGCTCCGAAGTCAACGACGAGCACAGGTCGCGGATCCACGCTCATACCGCGAGCGTAGTCAGGGTCGTTGCGCTGCCTCGCGCACCCCGGCGTCGCCATCAAGGACCAACGCCGCGAGGACCTCGCTGGGTGCTGCGGCGTTGGCCGCCACCGACGCACGCACCCGCCAATCCTCATCGGTTGCCAGGGTGCGCAGCAGCACCATCGGTGCCACTGGATTGGCTCCTGCACACGCACGCACACGCCAATCGATGTCCTGCGATGCCGTGTCCAGGGCAGTTTGCGAAGCTGCCGAGTTGGCCGCCGCAGCAGCGCGGACCCGCGCCTCGTCGTCTTCCGCGGCCCGCGCGAGGTCCTTGGAGGTCAGTCCTGGGTTGGCGGCGGCCACTTCGCGCACCCGAACGTCGTCGTCTCGGATGAGCTCACCGAGCCAGAAGCCATCCGTGGCCGGATTGGCTGCCGCAGCAGCCCGGACGCGCCAGTCCTCGTCATGCGCCAGGTTCTCAAGGGTGCGCGGGGCAGTAGCTGGATTGGAAGCGACCGCGGCGCGCACCTCAGCATCAGGATGCGCGGCCCAGTTGGCGAGCTGCTCGGCACTCCTCTCGCCGACTGCCTGCTCGCGTGCGCGACTCGCTTCGGCGCTCGTCATCGCGTCTCCTCACCCTCGCTGCTTGGGGTTAGATCTCGAGGTACGCGACGGAGAGGGCGTACGCGGCAATCCCCAGGGCGATGATGACCAGGGTGACCACCGAGATGGTTACGGCGGCGATCGCGAGCCCGCGACCCCCGCGGACGCGGCGGGAGCCCACCCGGCGGATGGCGACTCTTCCGAGGACGAATCCCAGCACACTGCCGACAATGGGGAGAACCCCGATGAGTCCGAGGACGGCGAGGACGAAGGCCCAGATCCCGAGGCTGCTGGGCCGAAGGACCTCCGCGGGGGCTGCCTCCACCAGCGCCGCCTCCACCGGGTCAGGCGCGACCCCGTGCACCTCAGTTGCGGGCGCCGTCTCCACCAGCGCCGCCTCCACCGGGTCAGGCGCGACCCCGTGCACCTCAGTTGCGGGCGCCGTCTCCACCAGCGCCGCCTCCACCGGGGCCGCCTCCGCCGGGGCCGGCTCGGTGGGAGTCACCTCGACCGCCGACTCGTCGGCTGCCTGCCCTTCGGCCTTTCCCTCCGTCACGATCCCACCCTAGGCCCGCGACACCGAACCCCCGGAAGCACCACCACCTCGGGATGCGACCGCTATCGACGGTCTGGAGGGACCAGAACCACCGACAACGGTCGCATTCCGAATCAGGAGCGATTCAATCCAGGGCCGCAGCCCGGCGTGCAGCAGAAATCCAGAAGGGGGCCGACGAGCAAACGTCGGCCCCCTTCTGGCAAGCGCGATCAGCTAGACGTGCCGCTCGACAAGAGCGCAGCTCCCAAGATGATGTAGAGGATGATCAAGATGATGGCGAGGATCAAGCTGATGATCCCCATGATGTAGCCAGCCTTTGCCTGGCCGCCGTTGTCGGCGGTGCCGGCAGCCGCGGCCGCCATGCCCTTCTTGCCGAAGACGATGGCCACGATCGACAGGACGATCGGGCAGACAAAGAAGCTCAGGATGCCTGTCACGAGAGCGATGGTGCCGCTTCCGTTGTCCTGGGTGCTACCGCCTCCGCCGCCGCCAGCAGGCATGGGCGGGGGAGGGGGTGGGGTGGTTGACATGCGTCCTCCGAGATCTGGGCGCCGGCTCTCGGCACCCTCGGGCCTGACCGTAGTCCTCCCGGGGTCCCAGGGGAAGCATTCATGGCGAAAACGCCCCGGGAGGCCGCCCCAGCGCCTAGCGTCAGACCTGCCCGTCCGACGGGGCGGGTGGCGTGCCTCGGATCGCCCCATGAGCTCACACGGGAGAACCATGACCCACATTCCGATCAGCGTGACCGTGGATGGCACGGTCTACGACGTCGAGGTCGAGCCTCGACGACTCCTCGTCCACTTCCTGCGGGAAGACATCGGGCGCGTCGGCACCGTCGTCGGCTGCGACACCTCCAACTGCGGCGCCTGCACCGTCCTGCTGGATGGCAAGAGCGTCAAGTCCTGCAGCGTGCTCGCCGTCCAGGCCGATGGACACGCAGTCCTCACCGTCCAGGGCCTGGCCGAGGGCGAGCACAAGTGGCACCCGGTCCAGGAAGCCTTCAAGGAGTGCCACGGCCTGCAGTGCGGCTACTGCACTCCGGGCATGGTCATGGCGGCGGTAGACCTGCTGCAGGAAAACCCCAATCCTTCCGAGGAGGAAATCCGCGAAGGACTCGAGGGCAACCTGTGCCGGTGCACCGGCTACCACAACATCGTCAAGTCGGTTGAGTACGCCGCTGAGCTGATGGGAGGCAAGTCATGACCGAGACACTGACTGATGCCAACGCCAATCCAGTGGGGCGGCCGCTGCGCCGCAAGGAGGATGCGCGCCTGCTCCACGGGCAGACTAACTGGACCGACAACATCCAGCTCCCCGGCACGCTGCACATGGCGATCCTGCGCAGCCCCATGGCCCACGCCAGGATCACCAATCTCGATGTGACACCCGCCCTCAAGCGCCCCCACGTCGTGGCGGCCTTCACCGCGAAGGATCTCGGTGACCTCAACGGCTCGGTCCCCTGCGTGTGGCCCGTGACCGACGACATCCAGATGCCGGGCTTCCCCGCGCTGGCGGTCGACAAGGTCCGCCACGTGGGTGACTGTGTCGCGGTCGTGCTCGCGACGGACAAGTACGCCGCCGCCGATGCCCTGGACGCCATCGAGGTCGACTACGAGCCGCTCCCGGCCGTCATCGACATGGAGGCGGCCATCAAGCAGGGCTCGACTGCGGTGCATGACGCTGCCGATGGCAGCCACGGCACCAACGTCTGCTATGAGTTCCCGCTGAAGCCTCAGGGCGATGGCGCCTTCGACGCCGCCGTCAAGGCTGCGGGTGACGACGTCGTCGTCGTGAAGCGCCGCTTCATCAACCAGCGCGTCATCGCCGGCTACATGGAGCCTCGCGCGGTCGTCGCTTCGCCCATGGGCATGAGCAATGAGATGACCATCTGGTCCGCCACGCAGATCCCGCACGTCCTGCGGGTGCTCCTCGCACTCGTCACGGGCCTGCCGGAGAACTCCCTGCGTGTCATCGCCCCCGACGTCGGTGGCGGCTTCGGTGGCAAGCTCCAGCTCTACCGCGAGGAGATCCTCGCGGTGCAGATCGCCCGCCATCTGGGCCGTCCGGTCAAGTGGACCGAGACCCGCAGCGAGGACATGGTCGCCTCCCACCACGGTCGCGACCAGATCCAGGACATCGAGATCGCCTCGACCAAGGACGGTCAGATCATCGGCCTCAAGGTCGATCTCATCGCCAACATGGGCGCCTACCTGCAGATCATCACCCCGGGCATCCCGCTGCTGGGCATGTTCATGTACCCGGCGATCTACAAGATGCCCGCGTACGAGTTCAACTGCGTCGGCGTATTCACCAACACCACGCCGACCGATGCCATCCGTGGCGCCGGCCGCCCCGAGGCGACGTATGCCATTGAACGCATCATGGACGAGCTCGCTGCCGAGCTCGACATGGATCCCATGCAGCTCCGCGAGAAGAACTGGATCACGCACGAGGAGTTTCCCTACACCACCGTCGCCGGTCTCACCTACGACACCGGCAACTACGAGGCAGCCACGGCCAAGGCCATGGACCTCTTCGGCTACGACGCCCTGCGCGCCGAGCAGGAGCAGCGGCGCGCATCGGGTGACCCGGTGCAGCTGGGCATCGGCATCTCCACGTTCACGGAGATGTGTGGCCTCGCGCCGTCACGCACACTCGGCGCACTGAAGTACGTCGCAGGCGGCTGGGAGCATTGCACGATCCGTGCGCTGCCCACGGGCAAAATCGAGCTCATCACGGGCACCTCGCCCCACGGCCAGGGCCACGAGACGGCGTGGAGCCAGATCGCCGCGAGCATCCTCGGCGTCCCTGTCGACGACATCGAGGTCGTCCACAGCGACACCGGTCGCGCCCCTTACGGCATGGACACCTATGGCTCGCGCTCGCTCGCAGTCGGTGGCCAGGCCATCAAGAAGGCGGCCGAGCGCCTGGTCGAGAAGGCCAAGGTCATCGCAGCGCATCAGCTCGAGTGCTCGGTGGACGACCTGGAGTTCATCCAGGGCGCCTTCCGCGTCAAGGGTGACCCGGCCAAGTCGCAGCCGCTCGCGGCGGTGGCCTTCGAGGCCTTCACCGCGCACAACCTGCCGGACGGCGTCGAGCCGACCCTGCAGGCGGAGGCCACGGTGGACCCGGATGACTTCTCCTACCCGCACGGCACCCACCTGTGCGCCATCGAGGTCGACACGGAGACCGGCAAGTCCAAGATCCGCAGCTACGTCGCGGTCGACGATGTTGGCATCCAGGTCAACCCGCTCATCGTCGAGGGACAGGTGCACGGCGGTCTCGCGTGCGGCATCGGCCAGGCGCTCTACGAGGGCGTGGAGTACGACTCCGACGGCAACCTGCTCACGGCGAGCTTTGCCGACTACCTCATCCCGAGCGCTGCGGACCTGCCGAGCTTCACGACCGACCGCACGGTGACCCCGTCATCGACCAACCCGCTCGGCACGAAGGGCGTCGGCGAGGCCGGTGCCATCGCGTCACCGCCGGCGATCATCAATGCCATCGTCGACGCGCTGCGCCCCATGGGCGTGACGGACGTCAAGATGCCGGCGACGCCGGAGAACGTCTGGCGAGCAATCCAGGCCGGACAGGGAGGTGCCCAGTGATTCCCATCGCATTCGACTACGTCCGTCCCGGCACAGTGGATGAGGCCATCTCGGCTCTCGCCGCAGCGGGCGAAGACGGCAAGGTCATCTCCGGTGGCCAGTCGCTCATGCCGGTCCTTCGCCTGCGCATGGCCGCGCCGACCACGCTGGTCGACATCGGCTCCATCGCGGAGATGAAGGGCATCACGGATGGCGGCGACCACCTGGTCGTCGGAGCCAATGCCACTCACTACGAGGTGATGAACGACGCCCTGGTCAAGCAGCACGCACCGCTGCTGGCCCAGGCGGCGGGCACGGTGGCCGATCCGGCGATCCGTCACCGTGGCACCTTCGGCGGCTCCCTCGCCCACGCCGATCCGGCCGGCGATCTGCCGACCGTGGCACTGGCACTCGACGCGACCATGGTCGCTAAGGGACCCAACGGCACCCGTGAGATCGCGGCGAAGGACTTCTTCGTCGACTACTTCACGAGTGCTCTGGAGCCCGAGGAGATCCTCGTGGCGGTCAAGGTGCCCAAGCTCGGCGACGGGTGGAGCACTCACTACGAGAAGTTCAACCGCACCGCCCAGGCCTGGGCGACGGTCGGTGTTGCAGCTGCCGTGAAGCGGCAGAACGGCACCATCACCGAGGCACGCGTCGCCCTGACGAACATGGGGCCCTCCCCCGTGCGCGCCAGCAGCGTCGAGGCCGCTCTGGCCGGTGCGGCGGCGACGACGGATGCCATCGCCGCTGCTGCGGCAAACGCAGCCGATGGCACCCGCCCGACGAGTGACCTGCACGCATCAGCGGAGTTCCGCGAGCACCTGGCCAAGGTGCTCACCAAGCGTGCGGTGGCCCAGGCCGCCGGCGTCTAGCACTCCCTCACGAACTGTGGGCCGGTCCTTCGGGACCGGCCCACAGTTCGTTGACTGGATCGGCCGTGATCCCGCGGAAGCCTCGCAGCACGAGGAGCGAGCCGATCGTGAGCACGCTGAGCACCATGAGGACGGCCATCGCGGAGAAGGGCAGGACGATGAGCGTGATGACCGAGGCGGCGAGCGCGATCAACAGGCTGCGCGCCGCCGCCATCAGGCCGGACAGAGCGCCACGCACGTGGTCGGGCACGGTCTGCTGGACGAGCGCGGCGAGCAGGCCCAGGCAGTAGGACGACGTGGCGCTCCCCAGGAGCACGAACGCTCCCGCGACGAGACCCGAAGCGAGTAGCCAACCCGCTGCCACCACGAGGACCGACGCCACGCACACGACCGCGTAGGCGGTGAAGACGCCGACGAGCTGGCGTCGGACCGGACCCAGCGACCCCGTGACGACCAGGGAGAGACGCCCGACCATGACGCCGACCACGCCACCGAGCAGCACCAAGAGCACCAGGCTCTCGTTGCCCTCATCGACGAGGACGACGTTGGACAACTGCGTCGGCACCACGAAGGTGATCACCAGGTCGGCGATGACGATGCTGCGCAGCACAGGCATCTCCCGCAGCACACGGCGCAGTCCCGCGAACCCCGCGCCCGACTGACCCGCTGCGGGTGAGGCGGACACCGCCGGACGCACGGGGCGGGTGAGGACAGCCACCCCGACGCCGACGACAGCCAAGGTGGCAGCGCACGCCGCGAGGGTCACCTCAGGCGACGGGCTGATCCGAGCGAGGAAGACCCCGATGATGCCGCCCACGCTCAGGCGCAGGATGTTGATGATCTCGGCCGAGCCACGGGCATCCAGCGGCACCAACGCGGCCTGGAGCTTCAGCAGCG
>VGBQ01000057.1 GCA_016870425.1 Actinomycetota bacterium
AACACCGCGTGAGACGACCTCGCGGCAGCGTGGGTCGGGGACGTCGACCTTGTTGCCATAACGATCGGTGATCTCGAGCACGACCCTCGGTGCGCAGAAGACTCCGTGGTTAGCGAAGGCGGCGTATGCACCGGCCATGGACAAGGGAGAGACCTCCATGGTGCCAAGTGAGAAGGTCGGCACGCGCAGGAGAGGATCACCGGTGGCGAGCCGCACGCCCATGTCCTCGGCGATCTCCGCCTGCCTGCACAGCCCGAAGCGCTCGGCCAGGGTGACGAAGTAGGTGTTGGTCGAGAAGGCTGTGGCCTGGAACATGTTGAGGAATCCGGCGGATCCGGAGTTGCGCACGGTGACGGGCTCGAACGGCGTGCCGTCAGTGCAGTTCACGAAGTTCTCGAAGGTCTTCGGATTAGGGGCATCGACGCCCTCGGCGGGGGAGAAGCCCTGCTCCAGGGCGGCCGCGAGGGTGAAGACCTTGAACGTCGACCCTGCCTGCATGCCGATCGTGCCGCCGAAGGCTTGATCGACGTTGTAGTTGTACGTCGTCTTGCCCCTGCCCTTCAGCCCCCACTCGCGATTCTGGGCCATCGCGATGATGTTGCCCGTGCCTGGTTCGACAAGAGTGATCGCCGCCGCGCGCTGGCTGGGGTCCTTGACGGGGATGTACGACGCGACGGACTTCATCGCCGCGTCCTGGACGTCGGGGTCCAGGGTCGTCCGGATAGTCAGACCACCGCGGCGCAGGAGCGCCTCGCGCTCCACGAGCGTTTCACCGAAGGCCTGGTCCGCCTTGATCATGCGGATGACGAAGTCGCAGAAGTAGGGGGCGTAGGAGGAGGTGCAGCCATTCGGCTGCAGGCTGGGATCCAGGGTGTCTTCGATGGCGATGCGCGCGGCCGCACTGGCCTGCACGGCCGTGATGAATCCAGCCTCCGCCATCTCTCCGAGGACCAGGTTGCGGCGAGTCTCCGCCAACTCCGGATTGCGGGTGGGATCGAAGGCCGTGGGCTGTTGGACGATGCCCGCCAGGGTCGCTGACTCGACCAGGTCGAGCTCGGCCGCAGGCTTGGCGAAGTAGCGACGAGCGGCCGCCTCCACGCCGTAGGCGCCGGCGCCGAAGTAGACGATGTTGAGGTAGCGCTCGAGGATCTCCTCCTTGGAGTACCTGCGCTCGAGTGCAAGGGCATAGCGGATTTCGCGAAGCTTGCGCGATGGCGTGCGGGCCCGTGCGGCCTCGAGCTCCTCCTCGTTGGTGGCGCTGGCGATGAGGAGGTTCTTGACGTACTGCTGCGTGATCGTCGAGCCACCCTGCGTACTGCCCGTCTGCGTGCTGTTGGCGACGATCGCGCGCATGGTGCCGCGCAGGTCGATACCGGGATGATCGAGGAAACGGGCGTCCTCCACGGCCACGATGGCCTGGCGCATGACCGGAGCCACGGCAGTGAGCGGCACCTCGACGCGATTTTGGTAGTAGATGGTGGCGAGGACAGAACCATCGGCGGCCAGGATCACCGATCGCTCAGGGAGGTCGGGTGCATCGAGCTGGGAAGGCAGCGACTCGAAGCTGTCGATTGCCCCGCGGGTGAGCAGCCCTGTGGCGGCGGCGACGGGCAGGACCATCGCGGCTGCCACGGCCCCCGCGACCAGGGTGACGACGAGGAAGGCACCGAGGCGGCCGAGGGCGGCGAGCGGGCGCGGGCGTCCTGCGGCAGCCGGGTCGCGCCAGTGCGACTCGCTCACGGGACTCCTCGGGGACGGGGTGTCTGCCTAGAGTAGGCGAGCGCGACCGAGGAGTCTCGTCTCGCGCGGCGGCCACCCTTGACTGAAGTAGTAATAAAAGACTATTTTGTTTAGGTATGTATAGACCTGTCTCGTCATGGTTGACCGGCGTAGCGTCCCGCCCCACCGGTGAATCCACTGGGACTTAAGGGGTAGCCGTGCTCCACGTGGCGGCGGGAGGGTGAGGGATGACCTGGTCGACGGAGTGGACCGCACGAGCGGCCTGCCGCACATCCGACCCGGATGCCCTCTTCGTGCAGGGAGCCGCCCAAAACCGCGCCAAGGTCATCTGCCAGGGATGCCAGGTGCGCACGGAGTGCCTCGCCGACGCACTCGACAATCGCGTGGAGTTCGGCGTATGGGGGGGTATGACCGAGCGCGAGCGGCGTGCGCTGCTGCGTCGGCGCCCGCAGGTGACGTCATGGCGACATCTCCTGCAGACGGCGCGTGACGAATACGAGCGCACTGTCGGCATCGACGTCTTTCGCGCCTCGTAGTCGCGCTCGCGCGTCTCACGTTGACTTCTGTTCACATTGACCTGAGGTAAACGGCACCGCTGGTGACTGCGTCACCCTCGCTCAGGGGTCCGATCGACTAGTTGCGAGGAGCGATCCCACTGCGCGCAGGCCCTCGAGGTCGTGCACATCCTCGGCGAGGGCGAAGACCGACGCCACGGGCACTCCGGGGTGGGCCGCCATGAACCGCCGCGTGATACGCGCCTGACGCTCGGCATTGCGCATGCGGTCCGCATGGAGTCGCAGCAGCGCCGCGGTGCGCGGCTCCTCGCCCTGGAGCCTTTGTGCTCCCGATAGGGCCTCCTCGACGGTGAGTTCGGGAGCGCGCACCTCCTGCACTCGATTGACCACCAGCCCCGCGAGCGGCATACCGTCCTGCTCAAGACGATCCACGAAGTAGGACGCCTCTCGCAGCGCGTCGCGCTCGGGTGCTGCGACCACCACAAACGCCGTCCCGGGATCCTTAAGCAGGGCGTACGTCGCCTCCGCCCGTTCGCGAAAACCTCCAAACATCGTGTCGACCGCGCCGACGAAGGCCGCCAGGTCCGTGAGCAACTGGGCCCCGAGGATCTTCGTGAGCACCCCGGAGAAGATGCCCAGTCCGGCACCGAGCAGCTTGCCGAGCCCGCGCCCCGCTCCCCGCGCTGGCGCGGTGAGGATCTTGATGAAGCGTCCGTCGAGGAAGGTGCCCAGGCGATCGGGGGCATCGAGGAAGTCCAGGGCTGACCTCGACGGTGGTGTGTCGACGATGATCAGGTCCCAGGTGCCCTCGCGGTCCGCCTCCGCCCGCAACTGGCCGAGCTTCTCCATGGCCATGTACTCCTGCGTGCCGGCAAAGGAGGAGGACAGCGCCTGGTAGAAGGGGTTATCCAAGATCGCCTGCGCTCGCTCGGGATCGGAGTGGGACTCCACGACCTCGTCGAAGGTCCGCTTCATGTCCAGCATCATCGCGCTGAGTGATCCGTCGCCTTCGACACCGACGACGGGCCGAGGTGTGTTGTCGAGTTCAGTGAGGCCCATCGCCTGCGCGAGACGTCGCGCCGGGTCGATGGTGAGGACGCAGACCCGCCGACCCATATCCGCCGCACGCAGGCCCAGTGCAGCGGCGGTTGTCGTCTTGCCCACGCCCCCGGAGCCACAGCACACGATGGTGCGGGTCCGGGGATCGGCGAGAAGGGCGTCGATGTCGAGGACAGGGGCGTCTGGCATCAGGCCATCCCCTGCTCGTGGAGCATGTCCGCCAACTCGTAGAGCGCGGCGAGGTCGATGCCTCCGGCAAGGAAGGGGAGGTCGTAGACCGGCCGTCCCAGAGCCGCGATGCGCTCCCTCTCCGTCTCCTCCAGCCTGACTCGGGCCGCGTGGTCGACGCCCTCCGCCTGCAGGGCATCCACCACATGCGGTGATGCATCGATGCCCGCCGCCTTCAGTGAGGAGGTCAGTGCCCCAGCGTCGATAGAGGTCAGATCCGCCATCGCGGTGAGCAGGGGTGGCCGCGTCATGTTGACGACGATTCCCCCGACAGGTAGGGCCGCGTCCTCGAGTTCGGCCACACCGTCAGCGGTCTCCTGCACCGGCATCTCTTCGAGCAGCGTCGTGAGGTGCACGGCTGTCTTCTCCGAGCGCAGGACAGCCATCACGCCGTCTGCCTGATTGCGGATCGGTCCGACCTTGGCCACGCCGGCGATCTCGGTGTTGACATTGAGGAAACGGGTGATGCGCCCCGTCGGCGGGGCGTCCAGGACGATGGCGTCATAGGCGCGCGCATGCTTCTTGTCGCGTCGGCGCACCAGTTCCACGGCCTTGCCGGTGAGCAGCACGTCGCGCAGCCCAGGTGCGATGGTGGTGACGAACTCCACCGCACCCATGCGACGCAGCACACCGCCCGCGCGCCGGAGGTTGTAGAAGAGCTCGAGGTATTCGAGGAGAGCCTCCTCGGGATCGACCGCTAGCCCCCACACCTCGCCCCCGCCGGGCACGGAGGCGAGTCGGCGCTCCTCGTAGGGGAGGGGTGGCATATCGAAGAGTTGTGCGAGGCCCTGCCGGCCTTCGACCTCCATGAGCATGACCTGTCCGCCGTCGCGAGCGAGCGCGAGGGCGAGGGCGGCTGCCACGGTGGTCTTGCCGGTCCCGCCCTTGCCGGACACGACGTGCAGGAGCACGTCGGGCCAGTCGGTCGAGGGCACTGCCTGAGCCTAGTCCGGCCCCGCCCCTCTCGGGCACGTCGTACTAGGGTCGCGTCATGACCCGGTGGGAATACGCGACGGTGCCCCTGCTCATTCACGCGACCAAGCAGATCCTCGACACCTGGGGGGAGGACGGCTGGGAGCTCGTGCAGGTCGTGCCCGGTCCCAACGCCGAGAATGTCGTCGCCTATCTGAAGCGACCGAAGGAGCAGTGATGTCTCACACCGCACGGTTGGCCGAGATGGGCATCGTTATCCCCGAGGTGGTGCCACCCGTCGCCGCCTACGTCCCCGCTGTCGTCACCGGTCGCTACGTCTACACCTCGGGACAGTTGCCGATGCGCGACGGAGTGATGATCGCCGAGGGGCTTGTCGGCTCCGACGTCGATCCCGAGGTGGCTAAGGACTGCGCGCGACAAAGCGCGATCAACGCACTCGCGGCCGCCCAGTCGGTCATCGGCTCGCTCGACCGCGTGACGCGCGTCGTCAAGGTGGTCGGCTTCGTCGCCAGTGCGCCTGGATTCACGGGCCAGCCCGCGGTCATCAATGGCGCAAGCGAGCTGCTCCTCGAGGTATTCGGCGACGCCGGACGCCACGCCCGCTCTGCGGTGGGAGTGGCCGGTCTGCCGATCAACGCACCCGTCGAGGTGGAGATGGTGCTGGAGGTCGCCGACTGAGCGTGCCACGCATGCCCGTGCACGTGAGCGCTCGCGCCCGTGCCCTCCTCCACGGTGAGTGGGAGCCGCCGCCCGTGCGCGATGCCTCCACGGTGGTGCTCCTGCGTAACGCCGACGGCCTCGAGACCTACCTCATGCGCCGGGCCGCGACCATGGCGTTCGCAGCGGGGATGTATGTCTTCCCCGGTGGCCGCATCGACGATGCCGATAGTGATGCGGACGTCACCTGGGCGGGCATGCCCGTCGACGCGCAGCGCATGACCGCCCACGATCGCCAGGCTCGCGGGCTCATCGTGGGCGCCGTACGTGAAGTCTTCGAGGAGACCGGCGTACTCCTTGCCGTCGACGACAGCGGCCGACCGGCGATGGAGGACGACGCGTGGGAGGACGACCGAGCAGAGGTCGCTGTGTCGAGCGCTGCATTTGCCGGCGTCCTCGCGCGACGTGGCCTGCGAGTCGACCCGGCGCTGCTTCCGCTGTGGACCCACTGGATCACCCCTGAGGTGGAGTCCAAGAGGTACGACGTGCGCTTCTTTGTGGCTGCCGTGCCTCCCGGCCAGCATGCGCGCGACGTCAGCGGTGAGGCCGATCAGGTCGTGTGGCTGCCGCCCGCGACAGCGCTCGGCGACTACTCGCGGGGGCTCTTGCCGATGCTGCCTCCCACGGTCGCCACCCTTGCCGACCTCGCCAGCCTGCCCGATGTCGAGGCCGTGCTCGCCAGCGCCGGCACCCGTGACGTGCGCCCGCTTATGCCGCGGCCGCGCTTCGACGATGACGGGGCCGTCGCCTGGGATGTCATCGATGCACGCGACGGCTCCGTCATCGTGCGCCTGCCCGCCGAGCCCGCCGGATCCGAGGTCGCGGGCGCATGAGCGGCCTGCCTGTCGTCGGCTCCGATCAGCCGTGGTCCGGGGGATCCTTCAGTGCCACGGTGACCTGCCTGCTGGCTCCCAATCCCAGCCCCATGACCCTTGACGGCACCAACACCTGGCTCATCGGCGATCCCGGCGCCAGCATCGTGGTGATCGACCCCGGACCCGACGACGACGCGCATCTGCGGTCCATCGTGGAGGCGGCCGACGGGCGCGTCACCCAGATCCTCCTCACGCACGGGCACCCCGACCATGCCGAGGGCGCACGTCACCTCCATGCGATGACCGGTGCGCCGGTCCGGGCCCTCGACCCCGAGCACACCCTGGGGGGTGAGGGCCTCGACGCGGGAATGGTGATCGCGGCAGGCGACGAGGAGATCCATGTCATCGCCACGCCCGGTCACACGTCTGACTGCCTGAGCTTTCACCTGCCTCGATCGCGGGCCTTGCTCACGGGCGACACAGTCCTCGGGCGCGGCACCACCGTGGTCGCCTGGCCCGACGGGCACCTCGGCGACTACCTCGACTCCCTCGCTGCCCTGCGCTCACGTGCTGAAGTCAGCCAGGCGCGCGCGATCCTCCCCGGCCACGGTCCCGTGCTGCATGACCCCGTCGCGGTCATCGAGGCCTATCTCGATCACCGTCGGGCTCGGCTGGATCAGGTGCGCGCGGCACGCGCGCGGGGCGCACGCACACCCGAGGAGGTCGTCGATGCGGTGTACGTCGACATCCCCGATGCCGTGCGGTGGGCCGCACTGCTGAGCACCCGAGCCCAACTCGCCTTCCTCGAGGACCGTGACTAGCGCGCTTGTGCGTGGTCGCAACCGAGGACGAATCTCCCTGCACACCGTCGGTCACCCCGCGAACTGTGGGCGAATACGGCCGTATCCGCCCACAGTTCGGAGCATTGCCGCCGCTCGGCGTCGCGGAGTCGTCCGCCGACCGGCGGACGCTCCTGAGCATTGCCGCCCGTCAGGCTGGTTAGCGTGCTCGCCGCGCGAGGCGCTCCATGTCGATCAGCAGCACCTGTCGCTGATCGACCTCAATCCAGCCGCGCTGTGTGAAATCCGCCAGCGCCTTGTTGACCGTCTCCCGGGATGCGCCGACCAACTGCGCCAGCTCCTCCTGCGTCAGGTCGTGGTGCACCAGCACGCCGTCCGACCCGGGCTGGCCGAATTTGTCGGCGAGCTCCAGCAGTTGCTTGGCGACTCGGCCGGGGACATCGGAGAAGACCAGGTCGGCCAGCGCCTCATTGGTGCGACGCAGGCGCTGAGCGAGCGCCTGAAGGAGCGCCTCGGCCACCTCCGGTCGGCCGGTGAGCCATGGCCGAAGATCAGCGTGACCGAGCCCGACAACCACCGTGTCCGTGACGGCCGTGGCCGTCGCCGTGCGGGGGCCGGGGTCGAAGAGCGACAACTCGCCGAAGACCTCACCGGGTCCCAGGACAGCGAGGAGGGATTCGCGCCCGTCGGGGGAGCTCTGACCGAGCTTCACCTTGCCGTCGAGGATCACGTACATCCGGTCACCGGACTCACCCTCGGAGAAGATGACGCCCCCGCGCGGCACGCGCTTTTCCGTCATCGAAGCGCGCAGCGCCACGGCAGCCTCGGCGTCGAGGGCCGAGAAGAGGGGTGCCTGCATCAGTGCGTCGTCCACGTACCCAGTCTGGCGCATCCACGGCGCCAGAGCCCGCACAGGTGCGCGGCGCGGCCGCTCAGTTCACCCTGGGGACATTCGTCCGACGTACCCTGGCCGGGTGCCCGACGCAGCCCGCCAGGCCCGCCGCGTGGGCGGAGTCCTTGCCGAGGCCTATCCCGATGCCGATACCGAGCTCCACTTCACGACTCCCCTCGAACTCCTCATCGCCACGGTCCTGTCGGCCCAGAGCACCGATCAGCGGGTCAACGCCGTCACTCCCGCGCTCTTTGCCCGCTACCCCGATGCCGCCGCGTACGCCGCCGCCGACCGCGGCGAACTCGAGTCGCTGATCGAGACCGTGGGTCTGTATCGCACCAAGGCTGAGAGCATCCAGGGCCTGGCGCAGGCGCTGTGCGACCGACACGGCGGACAGGTGCCCGAGACCCTGGCCGAGCTGGTCGCGCTCCCGGGTGTCGGGCGCAAGACCGCCAATGTCGTCCTCGGCAATGCCTTCGGGGTCCCCGGCATCACGGTCGATACGCACGTGGGCCGACTCGCCCGACGCCTCGGCTGGACCACTCAGACGGTTCCGGAGAAGGTCGAGGCCGATCTCATGGGGCTCTTCCCCGAGTCGGAGTGGACCGACCTCTCGCATCGGCTGATCCTCCACGGTCGGCGTGTCTGCCACGCGCGCAAGCCCGCGTGCGCGTCCTGCCCGCTCTCGACCCTGTGCCCCTCATCGACTGTCACCGCCGCTGCCAGCAGGGCAGGCACATGACCGGGCGAGACCCTGCGCGGGGTGTAGCGCTGCCCGTTAGTGACCTGCCCGGATGGCTGCGCCCCCTCGCGGATGCTGTCGGCGACGTGCAGGGGTCGGACCTCACCCGATTCCTGCCCCCGCCGTCCGGTGGCCGCCCCTCGGCGGTGCTCATGCTCCTGGGCGAGAGCGCTCACGGCCCCGACCTCCTGCTCATCGAGCGTGCCCACGACATGCGCGCCCACGCCGGCCAACCCGCGTTCCCCGGTGGGGCACTCGAGCCCGGCGATGCCGGGCCCGTCGAGGCTGCGGTGCGCGAAGCGCACGAGGAGACCGGTCTGGACCCCTCCGGGGTCGTGCCCTTCGCGCTACTGCCTGACGTATGGGTTCCGGTGAGCGACTTCGTCGTCACTCCGGTGCTGGCCTGGTGGCGCTCGCCGTCACCTGTGCGCGCTGCCGATCCCACGGAGGTTGCCAGCGTCCACCGCGTGCTGATCGAGGAACTCGCCGACCCCTCACGACGCATGCGTGTGCGCCATCCATCCGGCTATGTGGGCCTGGGGTTCGAGGTCGCGGGACTGCTCGTCTGGGGCTTCACGGCCGGCCTGATCAGCGGAATGCTCGATCTCGCCGGCTGGGCCCGCCCATGGGATCCCGAGCGCATCGTGGAACTCGCGGGAGAATCCGGCGTACAGGACGACATGGCCGATGACATGGACCGGCATTGAACATCGTCGACGCCATCGTCCTGGCGTCCATCGTCGTCTTCGCATGGACCGGCTGGCGACAGGGGTTCGTCGCCGGTCTGCTCTCCTTCGGTGGTTTCCTCATCGCCGCACTCGCGGCCGCGCTGCTGCTCCCGCGGGTCCTTGAGGGCATGGAACTCCCCGGAGCCCTCGGTGCTCTGATGCTCGCCACCGGCATCCTGCTCGCTGCCCTGGTGGGTCAGACCGTCGCTTCGGTGCTCGGGCGCAAGCTCCGCTCCGCGATGACATCCCGCGGCGTACAGGTCGTCGACAGCGCAGCCGGAGCGGTGCTCAATGTTGCGGCTCTGGCGGTCGTCCTATGGATCATCGCCACAGCAGTGGGGCTTGTCCCGACCCTGAGTGTGGCGCGCGAGGTGCGCTCGTCGCTCATGCTGCGCACACTGGACGCCGCAGTGCCCGACCGAGCTCGTGACCTGTTCTCGGGATTGCGCAATGCGGTCGATGCCTCGGGTTTGCCCCGGGTCTTCTCGGGGCTGGGTCAGTACGCCGGCCCGCAGGTCCCCGCACCCAATGAGCGATTGCTGCGCGACCCCGCAGTGCGGGCCGCATGGCCCTCGCTGGTCAAGGTCACATCCCTGGCCTGCGATGCGGTCGTCACGGGCTCCGGATTCGCCTACGCACCCGATCGGATCCTGACGAATGCCCATGTGGTGGCCGGGTCGCAGTCGCCGAGCGTGAGGATCCCCGGCGACCCGGAGAGTTACGCCGCCTCCGTGGTGGTGATTGACCAGCGGTTGGACCTCGCGGTCCTGCGTGTCGATGGCCTGCCTGCGCCCGCGTTGATCTTTGCGAACCGGCCCGCGCGGACCGGGGACGGCGCGGTGGTCGCCGGCTTCCCCGGAGGCGGTGACCTGCAGGCCGGAGCCGCGCGTATCCGTGACCGCATCGATGCGCGTGGTGAGGACATCTACGGCCGCTCCGGCGTCGTGCGGGACGTCTACTCCTTCCGCGGCACCGTCGTGCCGGGCAATTCGGGAGGCCCCTTGCTCTCGCCGAGTGGACGCGTCTACGGCGTGGTCTTCGCGGCGGGACTCGGTGAGGAGGAGACGGGCTACGCCATCACCGCGGAGCAGGCCGCCCCAATCGCGGATCGAGGGGTGCAGGCCCTTGAACCGGTCGACACCGGGGCCTGCCGCTAGCCCTGTTCCTCACCGCGAGTGGTCGGTTGTCGGAACGACACGCCGAGCGAATCCTCCGACAAGTGGCCACTCGCGGGGGCCGTGGTGAGTGCGGCGATCAACTGACGGGTCGCGTCGTCGAGTGGTCCGGCGTACTCCGCAATGCTGGCCAGGCCCCGCGTCCGCAGCCGGTCGGCGCCGATCGGATTGCCGCGCGCCTCATGGGTCGCCCCCGCTGCCGCTTGCGCGAGGCCCCTCCACAGCGATCGCTCCTCAGGCGGACAGCAGCGCCATCGCATCTCGAGGACCTCGTGCGCGTGAAAAGGCAGACCCTCGTCGAGGTAGTGACCTGACTCGGCCACTGCGTCGGTCGCGCTCACGCTCTCGCGCTGCACGACGCCGGGGAAGCCGGTCGCATCCCAGGGCAGGGGGCGCCCCAGTCGGTCGCGCGGGCGCTCGCCTCCGCTCACGGCGTGGCGCGGAGCCCGGCCAGCCACGGCAGGACGATGGCGTCGAAGCGCTCGGGTGCCTCCTCGTGTGGGAAATGCCCGACGCCATCGACGACCCGGAAGTCGTAGGGGCCCTGCACCCAGTCACCGGACCCCTCGGCGCTGCGCAGCAACACGGAGGGGTCGTGTTCACCGTGCAGGTGCAGGACCGGCACGTCGATCGACTCCTTCATGCGGCGGGCATATCTCACGCCATCGGTGCGCACGAGTGACCGCAGTGCCCAGCGGTGGTACTCCACGGCACAGTGAGCTGTTGGCCACAGTGAGAACGCCGAGCGATAGGCCAGGGATGTCGCATCGGTGGGCCAGTCGGCGGTGGCCGACCACGATCGCAGCAGTGTGTCGACGCGCCGGCAGTCGTGTGCCATGAGCGAGCGCTCGGGCAGGAAGGGCCATTGGAAACCGACGGCATAGAGCGCCTGCCGACGTTGGATCGCATCGCGCACGATGGCCGCCCGGAATCGGCGGGGGTGGGGCATCGACACGGGCACGATGGCTTCGATGACATCGGGGTCGAGGACGGCCATGCTCCAGGCGATGAGCCCGCCCCAGCCGTGGCCGATCACCGTCGCCGAAGGCTCCCCGAGGCTGCGGATGACGCCCGCGACGTCGCGCGAGAGGGTGCTGGGGTCATAGCCGTGGGGAGTGTGGTCGGAGCCGCCGTAGCCCCGCAGGTCCATGGCCACCACGCGGTAGCCGGCGTCGGCGAAGGTGCGCAGTTGATGCCGCCACGACCACCACAGGGTCGGGAAGCCGTGAAGGAGTACGACGAGGGGGCCCTCACCGGCCTCGACGATATGGAAGCGCGCTCCGTTGGCCGAGACGTCGCGGTGAGCCCAGGGCCCGGGCTCGCGGATGACGTCGTCGGGATCGAGGAGCACTCTGCGTCAGCGCTCGGGCAGGGCGCGTGATTGCGTGAGCGGGTCGGATGACTGCTCCACCGCCGACTGCAGCGTCGCCTTGGTCTGCTCGATCTGGGCGATGGTGCGATCGGGACCCTTGATCTTGGCGGCTTCCTTCTTGCCGAGGAGTCCGAGGATCGCGGCGGCGATGAAGAGCAGGAGCGTGACGATGCCGAATCCGGCCCAGACGGGCAGGCCCAGGGCGACAAGCACGTAGGCGAGGGTTACGAGGAGGAAGATCCCGCCGATGGCGGCCATCGACAGCGCGCCGACGACGAAGATCCCGGTCTTGCCCGCTGCGCGTCCTGTCTGCTGAAGCTCGAGCTTGGCGAGGGCGATCTGGGCTTTGATCAGGCGCTGGAGGTCGGCGACGGCTGCGGCGACGAGCGCCTTGATCGAGGCCTCCCCGGGGGGAGTCGAGTCGGGCATGGCGGTCTCCTTCGCTGTGGCCTCGCAGGAAGGCTAGTGGGTCCCCGGGGGCGGCACGTCGGCTTCCCCTTCGGGCGCCCTCTGATAGACGTCGGGGATCCCGTCGCCGTCCACATCTGCCTCCTCGATAGCGGCCTCGCGGCGGTAGTGACGGTTGCGGGCCAGCAGCAAGACGGAGGCGAGGAGGGCGGAGATCACG
>VGBQ01000058.1 GCA_016870425.1 Actinomycetota bacterium
GCCATCAGCGCCGCTGTCGACAGGTTGGGCTTGGCCGGCGCCTTCTTCGCCGCCTTCTTGGCCGGGGCCTTCTTCGCCGGGGCCTTCTTGGCCGGGGCCTTCTTCGCCGCCCTCTTGGCCGGGGCCTTCTTCGCCGCCCTCTTCACGGGGCCTCGAGCACGGCGGTCGGCGAGGAGTTCGAACGCGCGGGCCGGGTCGATGGTCTCAGGATCGTCGTCGCGGCGCAGAGAGGCATTGGTCTCACCGTCGGTGACGTAGGGACCGAAGCGGCCCTCCTTGAGCACCACGGGGCGACCGGACACCGGATCGTCACCGAGTTCCTTGAGCGGCGGTGCCGATGCGGCACCACGACGCTGCTTGGGCTGCGCATAAAGCGCCAGAGCCTCCTCCAGCGTGCACGTGAAGATCGACTCCTCGGTGGGCAGCGAGCGAGAGTCCTTCGCCTTGAGCAGGTACGGGCCGTAACGCCCCTTCTGCGCGGTGATCTCCACGCCATCGGCGGGGTCGACGCCGACGACGCGCGGTAGCGAGATGAGCCGCAGGGCATCCTCGAGCGTGACGGTGTCGAGCGACATGGACTTCAGCAGCGATCCCGTGCGTGACTTCGCCGACTTGGGCGCGTCCTCGGGGAGCACCTCGGTCACGTAGGGGCCGTAGCGACCGGACCTGGCCACGATCGCCAGCCCCGTCTCGGGATCCTCGCCGAGCTCGCGCTCGCCCGACGGCTGAGCGAGTAGTTCCTCGGCCTTCTCCGCCGTGAGCTCATCGGGTGCGAGATCGTCGGGGATGGAGGCTCGCTCCTCGCCGCGCTCGACGAAGGCGCCGTAGCGGCCGACGCGCACGACGGCATCGGTGCCGTCGATGGGGAAGGTCGACAGCATGCGCGCATCGATCGCACCGAGGTCGGTGGTGAGGTCGAGTACGCCGCGGAACGGCCCGGTATCGGTGTCACCGCCGCGCCAGAAGGTCTCGAGTTGGGCATCACGGCCGGCCTCGCCGTTGGCGATCGCATCGAGGTATTCCTCCATGCGCGCGGTGAAGCGGTAGTCGACAAGTTCGCTGAAGTGCTCCTCGAGCAGGCGGATGACGGCAAAGGCCAGGAAGGACGGGATCAGCGCAGAACCCTTCTTCCAGACGTAGCCGCGGTCGACGATCGTGCCCATGATCGCGGCGTACGTCGATGGCCGCCCGATGCCGAGCTCCTCGAGCTTGGCGGTCAGGGATGCCTCGGTGAAGCGCGCCGGAGGATTCGTGGAGTGCCCATCGGCCTCCATGTCGGTGGCCGTCACGGTCTGGCCCTCGCGCAGCACCGGCAGCACGCGCTCGGACTCGTCGTCGGAGTCTTCCTCGCGCGTGTCCTCGTATGCCGCCTTGAAACCCGCGAAGAGCGTCACCGTGCCGGAAGCCGTGAACTCGACATCGCGGCCGTCGGTGGCGACGGCGCCGATCGTCACGGTCGTCGTGGCCACGCGCGCGTCGGCCATCTGCGAGGCCAGCGTGCGCTTCCAGACCAGGTCGTAGAGAGCGAACTCATCCGCACTCAGCTCTCGCTGCACCTCGCCGGGTGTGCGGAAGGTGTCACCCGCGGGGCGGATGGCCTCGTGTGCCTCCTGCGCGTTCTTGACCTTGCGGTCGTAGCGGCGTGGCGCAGAGGCGACGTGATCGCTGCCATAGAGCTCGGCTGCCTGCGAGCGCGCCGCCGCCACCGCAGTCTCGGACAGCGTCGTCGAGTCGGTGCGCATGTAGGTGATGTAGCCGCGCTCGTAGAGTCCCTGGGCGACGCGCATCGTGCGCTGGGCGTTCCAACGGAAGCGTCGCGACGCCTCCTGCTGCAGCGTCGAGGTCATGAAGGGGGCCTTCGGGCTGCGCTTGCCCGGCTTCTCCACCACCGAGCGGACGGTGTAATCGACGCCCTCGAGGGCGGTGGCGAGAGTGCGCGCACCGGCCTCGTCGAGGATCACGCAGTCGCGCCCGGTGAGCTGGCCCTGCTCATTGAAGTCGCGGCCGGTCGCGAGGCGCTGCCCCTGCACCAGGTTGAGTCGCGCTGCGAACGGACCCGGATCGAAGGTAGCGGTGAGGTCCCAGTACGACGCGGAGACGAAGGCGATGCGCTCGCGCTCGCGATCGACGACGAGGCGCACGGCAACGGACTGCACGCGTCCTGCCGAACGCGCATCGCGGCCGATCTTCTTCCACAGCACTTCCGAGACGGGGTAGCCGTAGAGCCGGTCGACGATGCGCCTTGTCTCCTGGGCATCGACGAGCTTCATGTCGAGTTCGCGTGTCTGCTGCAGTGCATCGGAGATCGCGTGCTCGGTGATCTCGTGAAAGACCATGCGCCGCACGGGCACCTTGGGCTTGAGCACCTCGAGGAGGTGCCAGGCGATCGCCTCGCCCTCGCGGTCCTCGTCCGTGGCGAGTAGCAGTTCGACGGCGCCCTTCAACTCCTGCTTGAGCTCGGCGATGGTCGACTTCTTATTGGCGTGTACGACGTAGAAGGGAGTGAAGCCCTCGTCAGTGTTGACGGCGTACTTCGCCCACGGCTGCTTGCGCTGGTCCTCGGGGAGCTCCGAGGCCTTGCTGGCCAGATCGCGCACGTGGCCGACAGAGGCCTTCACGCGGAAATCGCGGCCTCCCCGGCCATTGAGATAGCCCTCGATCGTCTTGGCCTTCGCCGGCGACTCGACGATGACGAGCACGCGCTCCGCAGCCACTTCCGCTCCTGTCTTCCCCCGCCGTGGGACTGGCGGGACCGTCCCGGAGTCTGCGCAGCCCGGGGGTGCCGCTGTCAAATGCCGACTCCCGCCGCCCGGCCCCACCCCCTATGGGGGTGAGCACCGGGACGAGCGTTCCGCTATACGGGACGCCTACGCCGCGGGGGCGTTGACCTGCTCCTCGCCGACCGCGATCGGACGGCGCTTGGAGAAGATCACGGCGCCCACGATGATGAGCGTCGCACCGATGGCGATCGCCCAGCGCAGCGTGGTGTTGGCGCCCTCGCCGATGCTCAGGGCCACCACTGCGGGGGCGATGAGCAGCGCGACGAGGTTCATCACCTTGATGAGCGGGTTGATGGCGGGGCCAGCGGTGTCCTTGAAGGGATCGCCGACCGTGTCGCCGATGACGGTCGCGGCGTGCGCCTCGGAGCCCTTGCCACCGAAGTGACCGTCCTCGACGTACTTCTTGGCGTTGTCCCACGCACCACCGGAGTTGGAGAGGAAGACGGCCATGAGCACGCCGGTGGCGATGGTGCCCGCGAGGTAGGCGCCGAGCGCGCCGACGCCAAGGCCGAAGCCGACCGCGATCGGCGCGAGCACGGCGAGCAGGCCCGGAGTGATGAGCTCGCGGAGCGAGTCGCGCGTGACGATGTCGACGACCTTGCCGTACTCCGGCTTCTCCGTGCCCTCCATGATGCCGGGGTGCTCGCGGAACTGGCGGCGCACCTCGAAGATGACCGCTCCCGCCGCGCGCGACACGGCGTTGATGGCGAGGCCCGAGAAGAGGAAGACGACGGACGCGCCGATGATGAGGCCGACCAGGTTGGCCGGGTTGGCTACGTCGAGCACGCCGGAGTACTGCAGCAGGTCCGAGATGCTCCGGATCGACTCGCCTGCCGACGCGCCCGCACTGGCTGTCGCGCCGACGACCGCATCGCGGAAGGCGCCGAAGAGTGCGGTCGCAGCGAGCACTGCCGTCGCGATGGCGATGCCCTTGGTGATCGCCTTGGTGGAGTTGCCTACGGCATCGAGGCGGGTAAGCACCGCGGCACCCTCGCCCTCGACATCTCCGGACATCTCCGCGATGCCCTGGGCGTTGTCCGAGACGGGGCCGAAGGTGTCCATCGAGACGATGACGCCGACCGTGGTGAGCAGGCCGGTGCCGGCGAGTGCGATGGCGAACAGGCCGAGGATGACGACGCCGCCGCCGAGGATGTAGGCGCCGTAGACCGCCGCTCCGATGACGAGCGCGGAGTAGACCGCCGACTCCAGGCCCAGCGAGATGCCGGAGAGGATGACGGTGGCCGGGCCTGTGAGCGAGCTCTTGGCCACGTCGTCGACGGGGCGACGGTTGGTCTCGGTGAAGTACGCCGTGAGCTGCTGGATGACAGCCGCCAGGATGATGCCGATGAAGACCGCTCCGATGACGTAGAAGCGCGGGTCGATCGGGTCGCCCTCGCCGAGCACCTCGGCAGCGAGACCGCCGATGGAGGTGATCTCGGCCCACGAAGCGGGGACGAAGACGAATATTGCCGCGACGACCAGCACCGCGGAGATCACCGCCGAGATGAAGAATCCGCGATTGATTGCGCTCATCCCCGAGCGGTCGCTGGCTCGCGGGGACACGGCGAAGATGCCGATCACCGCGGTGATGACGCCGATGGCGGGGATGACGAGCGGCAGGACGAGGCCGAGCTCGCCGAAGGCGGCCTTGCCGAGGATGAGGGCCGCGACGAGTGTGACGGCGTACGACTCGAAGAGGTCGGCGGCCATGCCGGCGCAGTCGCCGACGTTGTCGCCCACGTTGTCGGCGATCGTCGCGGCGTTGCGCGGGTCGTCCTCGGGGATGCCCTGCTCGACCTTGCCGACCAGGTCGGCGCCCACGTCGGCTGCCTTGGTGAAGATGCCGCCGCCGACGCGCATGAACATCGCCAGCAGTGCCGCACCGAAGCCGAAGCCTTCGAGGACCTTCGGTGCCTCGCCCTTGTAGACGAGGACGACGATGGCGGCGCCGAGGAGGCCGAGACCGACGGTGAACATGCCCGCCACGCCACCGGTGCGGAAGGCAATCTTCATGGCCTTCTGCTCACCGGACTCGTTGGCGGCCGCGGCGACGCGCACGTTGCCGCGCACGGCGAGCCACATGCCCATGTAGCCCGTGATGGCGGAGAAGACCGCGCCCACGAGGAAGAAGATCGAGCGGCCAATGCGCTCGTTCATCGTCTCTGCCGGGAGGAGGAAGAGGACGAAGAAGACGATGACGGCGAAGATCGCCAGGGTCTTGAACTGCCGATTGAGGTAGGCAGCCGCGCCCTCCTGGACCGCTGCAGCGATCTCCTTCATGCGCGAGGTGCCCTCACTCGCCGACAGCACCTCGCGCACGAGCACGAAGGCGACGAGCAGGGCGAGTACGGCGATGACGGCGACGACGGCGACCGTGATGAAGTTGGTGCCGGTCAGGTCGATCGCGGCGGCAGCGGTGGTCATGGGACTCCCTGGTGGACGCGTCCGGGTGGGCGGGACCCCCCGGATATCAGGAACGACCCGTGTAACGGGCCGAAACTCCCCGGGATCTTACGCAGGGGCGACGGCCGCGTCAGGGCGGGGGGACATGATGGCCCCACCATGGAAGACGAGGCTGCGGACGCACTGGGTTCCCTGGCCTCCCGCGCCGCGGGCCGCCGAGTGATCCGCCGGATTCCGGCACGTCCGGGCGTGAGGGGAGAGTGGCCCGAGGGGACCCCGGATTCCTTGATCACGCGGCTGGCCGCGCGCGGCATCACCGCCCCGTGGTCGCACCAGGCCGCCGCGGCGCAGGCTGCCGGCCGCGGCGAGCACGTCGTCGTGGCCACCGGCACGTCGTCGGGCAAGACCTTGTCGATGTGGCTGCCGAGTCTTTCGGCACTGATCACCGACGAGCGGGCCTGCGTCCTCTACCTGTCGCCGACCAAGGCACTCGCCCACGACCAACTCGCCGCGCTCGACGCACTCGGTGTGCCCGGCGTGCGGGCTGCGACGTACGACGGTGACACTCCGGCCGACGAGCGAGCCTGGGTGCGCGCGCATGCCAACTTCATCCTCACGAATCCTGATCTCATCCACCGCTCACTGCTGCCACGCGCGTCCGCGTGGTCACGGGTCCTGCGCCACACGCACTTCATCCTCGTGGACGAGGCTCATCACTACCGAGGGATGTTCGGCTCGCACGTGTCCATGGTGATCCGGCGACTGCGACGCCTCGCCGCCATTCACGGCAGCAACCCGGTCGTCATCTGCGCGTCCGCAACGATGGCCTCGCCGGGCGAGGCAGCCGCACGTCTCATCGGTGCACCGGTGACACCCGTGGAGATCGACGGATCGGCCCACGCGGCCGTGACAGCGGTGCTCTGGGAGCCTCCCGAGGCCGTCGGTATCGCACACCACGACCCGCACAAGCCAGCCCCGCGCCGGTCATCCCTCGCCGAGACAGCCGACGTGCTCGCGGACCTCGCAAGCGAGGGCAAGCGCACACTCGCCTTCGTGCGCTCGCGCCGCGGTGCCGAGGTGGTCGCGCAGCGAGCACGCGATGAGCTGGCTGAGGTGGATCCTGCACTCGCCTCGTCTGTGGCGGCCTATCGAGGCGGCTATCTCGCGGAGGAACGACGCGCTCTCGAGGCGGACCTGCGTGATGGTCGACTGCGCGCGGTGGCGACCACCAACGCGCTTGAGCTCGGCATCGACATCAGTGGTCTCGACGCTGTGGTCGTCTCCGGATGGCCCGGCACGCGGGCGTCCCTGTGGCAGCAGTGGGGGCGAGCAGGACGCGGGGATGCTCACGCGCTGGCCGTGCTCGTCGTGCGTGAGGACCCGCTGGACAGATATGTGCTCGAGCATCCGGGCGTCGTCTTCGATCAACCCGTCGAGTCGATCGTCCTCGACCCCGCCAACCCGCATGTGCTCGGGCCGCACCTGGCCGCGGCGGCCGCTGAGCACCCGATCACCGAGGACGACGCCGTCGCGTGGTTCGGTCCCACCGCCCCCGCGCACCTCACCGAACTCGCCGCGCGCGGCACGCTGCGGCACCGGCGTACGGGCTATTTCTGGACCCAGCGCGGATCGGCGGCCGAGCGCATCGACCTGCGAGGCGACGCGGCTCCGCCTGTGCGACTCGTCGAGGAGGGCACCGGGCGACTCCTCGGCACTGTCGAGGCGGCGCGGGCACCTGCGACGGTGCACGACGGAGCCGTCTACCTGCACCAGGGCACCAGCCACATCGTGACCGCCCTGGATCTGGAGGAGTCCGTCGCGCTGGTGCGGGTGGAGGAGGTGGACTACGCCACGACCGCGGAGGAGATCGCTGACTACCGCATCCTTGGCGTCGAGCGCTGCGAAGCCTGGGGCGATGCTCAAGTCTCCCTCGGCGAGGTGGAGGTCACGTCGCAGGTGGTCGGCTACGTGCGCCGCCGCGCTGGCACAGGCGAGTTGATCGGCCGGGAGGCTCTCGACATGCCCGAGCGCACCCTGCGCACACGCGGCACCTGGTGGACAGTGAGCGAGGCGCAGGTGGCCGCTCTTGCCGCACAGGGCATCGATCTCGGAGGTGCCGCCCACGCGGCCGAGCACGCCGCCATCGGACTCATGCCGCTTATCGCCACCTGCGATCGCTGGGACATCGGTGGGGTGTCCACGGAGCTCCATCCCGATACGGGCCGCTGCACGGTCGTGGTGTACGACGGACACCCCGGAGGCGCAGGCTTCGCGGATCGGGGATACGAGGTGGCGGAGCAGTGGTGGCGTGCGACGCGCGACCACATCGCCTCCTGCGGCTGCGAAGCAGGATGCCCTGCATGTGTGCAGTCACCGAAGTGCGGCAATGGCAACGAGCCGCTCGACAAACACGGCGCTGTCCTCCTGCTCGATGCCCTCCTCGCCCAGGCGCCCTCGACGCTATAGCAGGCGATCAGTCCGGTGCTCCCGCCCGCGACGAGCTCGGGATCACCGGGGCCTCGCGGCCAGCCCAACTCGCCCACCTGGCCAGGATCTCGGGTGCTGGTATCGCGACGGTGACGACCGCGTCGGAGGCCTCGATGCGGCAGGTGACCGCGACCGCTCCCTGGGCTCGCGCCACCCGCTCGGCAGCCTCGCAGCCGCGCGCAGCCGCCGCAATCGCCGCAAGGTCGGCGGCGACCGCGGCGCGTTGGTGCGCCACGGCCACGGAGGCAAGGCTCGCGATGACCAACCCGGCCGCGATGAGCACGAAGCCGAGGGCGAGGCCCAGCACGGTGCCGACGCCGCGATCATCACGCCACCTCGGATGATTCATCGCATGCCTCCGGGCTCCTCGACGTCGTAGGCGATGCTCCACTCGGGCACAGCGTGCGCCTCTGCCTGCACGGTCACGGCCCAGCCGAGGAAGCCGGCCAGCGGCGGTGACACGCGCTGGCGGGCCTCCGCGCGCACGAGACCGTCAACCTCGGTCACCGCGAGATCCACGCCCGAGGCCCCCGTCTCGACAACGGCGCCGCGGGCAGCCTGGCGGGCCGCCGTCTGGGCGACGTCGAGGAGGCGGACGTAGGTCGCCCCCAGTGACGTCACCCAGACGAGCAGCACCGTGACCGCCAGCAGCACCGGGATGACCAGGGCCGCCTCGACGACGACGCTGCCGTTGTCGGAGCGCAGGCGTCGATGCCCTCGAGGGGCGATGGCGGGATGGCTATCCGGGTGCACGGCGACTATCCGAAGAGGGCGGAGAGGGCGTTGCTGATGAGGCCCCAGATGAGGTTGCGCGCCTCGTCTGACATCAGCAGCTTGATGAGCAGGCCGCCGAAGCCTGCCGCGGCGACGGTGCCGACGGCGTATTCGACGGTGGTCATGCCGGCGTCCTCCCGGCGGATGCGCGCGAGGACGCGGGTCACGGTCGTGCGCGAGTTGTGTGTGGACATGGTGTGCCTCCCGTACGCCGGCAAGACGGCCGGTGCGTGCGACCCGGCGGGCCGCGACGCCACCGTGCGCCGTCGTCTGTCACTTCGACAGACGCCCGGGCCCCCCTGTGGACGAGCCACGCACCTGAGCACTGGGGATGGGCGCCGACGTAGCCTGAGGGGGTGATGCGATGGGCGGGGGGCGCGTGCATCGCCATCGCTCTCGCCGCGGTCGCGGTGCTCGCCGCCAGCCCATCTCGCGCAGATGCCACCGAGTTGTGTCGCTTCAACGGCGACAGGTTGGCCGAGATCAGCGGACTGGCGTACTCCTCGACGCACGAGGGCATCGTCTGGGCGCACAACGACTCGGGCGGGGGCGCGAAGCTCTACGCGATCGATGTGGCCGACTGCAGGATTCGGGCGGTACTCACCGTTCGGGGAGTCACCGCACAGGACCCCGAAGCCATCGCGACCGGCACCGGATCCACCGGGACCCCGGTGATCTGGTGGGGCGATGTGGGCGACAACACTGCCGAGCGACGCCACGTCGAGATCCACGAGATCCCCGAGCCCCGCCGGCTGCGCGATGCAACCGTCGATGCCACGACCTACCGCGTCCGTCTCGATGAGCCCGAGGACGCCGAAGCCCTGCTGGCCGATGGCGACCGGCTCTGGTTGATCGGCAAAGGTCTCCTCGGCGGGACGGTCTGGCAGTTGCCCACTCCCCTGCGCTCCGATCGCGCATCTCGCGCGCGTGCCGTGGGCGAGGAGGAAGCCCTCGTCACGGACGCAGCGATGCGCCCCGGCGGTGGCTACGCCGTGCGTGACTACTCCGAGGTGCGGATCTACTCCGGGCTGCCACCCGGAGAGTTGCGCGCTCGCACACCGCTGCCCGATCAGGTGCAGGGAGAGGCCATGACCTGGACCCCCGACGGCGCCGCACTGATCGTGGCGAGCGAGGGCGACAACCGCCTCCTGCTCGTGCCCATCGACGTGCCCGCCGACTCTGCCTCGGAAGAGTCAGTGGATCCGCCGCCGCTCGAGCCCACGCCATCGCCACCGGCTCCATCCGCGACCGCAACCGACTCGACGTCACCCGGGCCCTCCGGCGCGTCATCTCCCTCTCCGGTCGCCGCCGCCCTCGAGCCAGTCGACCGCGTGGGCAGCCTCGCCGTGACGGCCCTCGCGATCGGGGCCGCTGTCTTCGTCGTGTCCGTGGTCGCCGTGGCGGTCGCCGCGCGCATCCGCGCACGACGGTGATGCGTCACTGGAGCAGGGGCACCGCCAGGCTCGCCACCACCGGGACGACCCCGATGAGCAGGAAGGCAGGAAGGAAGCAAGCGGCGAGCGGAGCGACCGAGCGCACCCCTGCGGACCTGGCCATCGCCTCCGCTCGCGAGCGCGCCTCGTCACGCTGATCATCGGCGACGGCCGCGAGGAGGGCAGCAAGTGGAGCACCGGTCTCAGCGGACCGTGCGGCGGCCCGGGCGATAGACCGCAGGGCAGGGTCGGGGGCCAGGCCAGCCCAGGCACTCACCGGATCCGCCCCCAGATCCAGTGCGCCCGTGAGACGCCGGAGCGGTGACGCGATGGGCTCACCTAGCGCTTCGGCGACCGCGCGGGCGGAATCACGCGGGGTTGCTCCTGCGGAGAGGCAGGCGGCCATGAGGTCGGCGGCCATCGGCGCCTGCCGCTGGAGTGCTTCGCGACGCTGTCGCTGTGCGCGGGATTCCAGGCGCACCAGCAGTCGAGGGGCCACCAGCGCGACAAGGACACCCGCCACGACACCGGGGATGCCGCCGATAACGACGGCGACGACGATGCCCACGCCCACGGCAAGGACGCGCAGCAGGACTCGGCGCGGGAGGGCGCGCACCGTGCGCGTGCGACGGGTAGGCGGTCGCGTGCATAGCCATGCCGCGAGGCCCGCCGCAAGTGCTGCCAGCAGGGTCACAGGAGGCGCTCCGTGCGTGACACGATCCGCCCGGCCCAGGCCAGGCCTAGCGCGATGCACAGCACACCCAGTGCCAGGCATGCCCAGCCCAGCGATGTCCCCGTGAGCCAGGCGATCGGGTCGCCGCCGACAGCGAATCCCAACGCCAGGCCGAGGACGGGAAGTAGTGCCAGCATGCGGGCTGTGGCCCGCGGCGCTGCCAACTGCGCGTCGAGTTGGCGCCTGACCTCCTCTGCCCGCCGGTCCTGGCCGACGAGGCGGTCGAGTGCGTCAGCCAGGCCCGCGCCCTGGGCGGACGCCACGGTCCAGCAGGCCCCGGCCGCGGCCAGGATGGCCTGACTCGTCTCCTGTGCGTCCTGCCGCAGACAGGAGGCAATGTCACCACCCCATCGCGCGGCCGCCCACGTGCGCGGCGCAGTGACGCCGTCGCGTGGGGCGAGGGCCCGCTCCACGGCCCGCACGGGGGGTTGGCCGGCGCGGATATCTGCGACGACCTCGGCAAGCGCCTCGCGCATGGCCGCGCGCTGACGGGCGCGTCGGCCGCGCGTGAGCAGACGCGATCGCACGGCACCGATGACCGTGCCTGACCCGGTCAGCCACGATGTCGGGCGGAGCGAGGGGCGGACGATGAGCCACGCCGACAGCCCCGCGAGCACCGCTGCCAAGAACAGGCTCATGCGGGCGGCTCCGTGCCCGCATTCTTCAGTAGTTGGGCCAGCAGAGGCTCTGCTTCGGCCCCGATCAAGCGGTCGCCCCGGCGCACCAGAGCGGGCACCGTCGTCGCCACGCCGCGCGACGGGCGAACGACGTGGACCTCGCTCACCGCGCGAGGCGAACGCTGGAGATGAATGACGACGTGGACGCCAGCGCACACAAGCGCATGCACCGCACCGCGGGGGAGCCCGGCCATGAGACCGAGGGCCTCCAGTCGGGCAGGCACATCGCCAGGGGAGTTGGCGTGAACTGTGCCGCACCCTCCCTCGTGCCCGGTGTTCATCGCCGCGAGCAGATCGACGACCTCGGCTCCGCGCACCTCGCCCACGACGACGCGGTCGGGGCGCATGCGCAGCGCTTGGCGCACGAGATCGCGCAGCGTCACCTGCCCGGCGCCCTCGAGGTTGGCCGGGCGTGCCTCGAGCCGGACCACATGCGGATGCCGGGGCCTGAGCTCCGCGGAATCCTCGACAAGAAGGATGCGCTGCGCCGGGTCAACCACTTCGAGCAGGGTCGCAAGCAGGGTTGTCTTGCCGGAGCCTGTGCCGCCGCTGACCAGGAATGCCAGTCGCGCATCGACGATGGCGCTCAGCCATCGTGCCCCCCGGTGGTCGACCGTGCCGAGGCCGATGAGGTCCTCGAGGTTGAATCCGCCCCGGTGCGGGATGCGTAGGGAGATCAGCGGACTGCCCGAGGAGATGGGCGGGATGACCGCATGCAGGCGCGTGCCATCCGCTAGGCGCGCGTCGACGAACGGTGATGCTTCGTCAAGCCGTCTGCCGGCCATCGATGCCAGGCGCTGTGCCAGGCGCAGGATCGCGTCCGGTCCTTCGAAGCGCACCGGCGCACTCTCC
>VGBQ01000059.1 GCA_016870425.1 Actinomycetota bacterium
CAATGAGGGACCCATGGGCGAGTTCTTCACCAAGTACAACGCGAAGTACGGCAAGGATCCCGAGGCCATCTTCGCCGTCACCGGCTACGAGCTGGGCAAGGTCCTCGACGCCGCGGTAACGAACGCCCAGAGCTGCGACCCCGTCGCAATCAAGGACGCCATCACCAATCTCGAGGGCGTCCAGGGCATCACGGGCACGATCGCCTTTAAGGGAGGCGACCGCATGGCCATCCGCGAGATCGCGCTCATCAAGGTGACCGGAGGCGAGCGCTCGCTCGTCGAGGTGGTCATCGTCGATCCGGCCACCGTCCCGGCGGCCTGAGCCCCCACGAGATAGGAAGAACAAATGTCGACGCTGCTGGACGTGTCCGACCTCTCCGTGAGCTACGGAGGAGTCCAGGCGGTGCGCGACAGCAGCATTCGGGTCGAGGAGGGCGAAGCCGTCGCCCTCCTCGGCCCGAACGGCGCGGGCAAGTCCTCGACCCTGCGCGCCATCGTGGGCTTGATCAAGTCGACGGGTGAGGTCACCTTCCGGGGAACATCGATCTCCGGGGTCGCCTGCGAGCGCATCGTGTCCCAAGGGCTCACCCTCGTCCCGGAGGGCCGCCGGCTCTTCCCCCAATTGACGATTCACGAAAACCTCATGCTCGCTGCGCGCCACCGCAAGGCGGCCCAGTCGACATATGAGGCACTGCTGGAAAGGCTGCCGATCCTGGCGGAGCGTCGCAATCAGCCGGCCGGCACCCTGTCAGGTGGAGAGCAGCAGCAGGTCGCGATCGCGCGGGCGCTCATGTCTCAGCCGGACCTGCTGCTCATCGACGAACCATCCCTCGGCCTTGCGCCCACTTTGGTCGACCGTGTGTATGACCTGCTCACGGACCTCAAGGCCGACGGCCTGAGCATGCTCATTGTCGAGCAGGAGGTCATCCGGGTGCTCAACTTCGCGGACCGGGCCTACGCCATGGCCAACGGCACGATCGTGATGTCGGGATCCGCCGCGGAATTGCGCGACTCGGAAGACGTCAAGCACTTCTACCTGGGCGCGGAGGAGTAGACAGTGGACGGGATCCTCACCTACGTCGTCAATGTCGTCAGCCTGGGCGGCACCTACGCCCTCCTCGCTCTCGGCCTCGCGGTCGTCTTCAGCGTCCTTCGACTGATCAACTTCGCCCACGGCGAACTCATGACACTCGCCGGCTACGCATTGCTCGCCGGAATCCTTCTGGGCGTTCCCTTCTGGGCTGCCGTCCTCGCTGCCGTCCTCGTCGGAGGAATCGCCGCGGTGATCATGGAGACCACCGCCTTCCGCCCTGTGCGCAATGCCAATGCCGCCACGCTGCTCATGACGAGCTTTGCCGTCGCCATGCTGCTGCAGGTCGTCTTCCAAAACTTCATCTCCGCGCGAGGCCAGGCGGTGCCCGTGCCATCGCTCTTCACCGGCTCCATCGCCATCGGCAACGCGCAGGTGTCGATCATCCAGGCCATCTCCATCGTCGTCTCGCTCCTGAGCCTCATCGCACTCAAGGCCTTCTTCGATCGCAGTCGCTCGGGCTGGGCCATCCGCGCTGCCGCCGACGACTTCGAGACCGTCCGGCTCATGGGCTTCAAGGCGTCTCGACTCATTGCCATTGCCTTCCTGATCTCAGGGCTGCTCGCCGGGATCGCCGGTGTCCTGTGGGTGATGCAACGAGGATCGGTCGACCCCCTCATGGGCCTCAAGCCCGTCTTGGCCGCCTTCGTCGTCGTCGTGATCGGCGGCCTCGGCTCCCTCTCGGGCGCTGTCCTCGGTGGGTACCTCCTTGCCGCCATCGAGATCGCCCTGCAGACCTGGTTGCCAGAAGGCCTAGCCCCCTACCGAGACGCGCTGACCTTCGTGCTCGTGATCGTTGTCCTATCCCTGTTCCCCAACGGTCTTTTCGGCAAACGCGTTGCCGAGAAGGTCTGACCCCACACGGAAGAGTCGACTGTGTGCCGCTTGCTTTCATGGCGAACCCCGCACCCGGTCTGCCCCGAGGAACTCCTCGGGGTAGACCGGGATTCACTCGCGAACCTCAGCCGCATCCACTGCGACGGGTGGGGCATCGCTACAGCGGAGCCGCCTGACGCCCTCTACATCGAGAGGGGGCCCGAGGCCGCTCACACGGACCTCGCGTTCGCTCGCGGAATGCGCTCACGGGCCTCGCAGGCGGGCATGGTCCACCTGCGCTGGGCCACGGATGATCTCGCCGTCAACCTGGGCAACACGCATCCCTTCGAGGCCCCGAGCAGTCTCGGTCCCGTCGCATTCATGCACAACGGCATGCTACCCGGGTCCAGCGAGTTGCTCCCCGACATCGATGCGGACCTGGTGGCTTCCTTCCGCGGCGATACCGACAGCGAGCGCTACTTCGGCATCTACATGAGCGAACTCCGACGGGAGAACGGTGACATTGCCACGGCGATGCAGCGCACGGCAAAGCGCCTGTCGGACATCGCCTACACATCGCTCAACGCCATGATCTTGACGCCGCAGACGTTGGCCGTCGCCTGCCTGTTCAAGCCCGAGAATCGACCCCTGGATGAGGAAGAGGACTACTTCGACCTCACCTGGAGCGAGAATGAGGGCACGATCAGCGCCTGGTCGATGGGGGTCCGCCCACACGCGGTTGACGCGAAGCCACTGCCCAATGGGACCCTCCTCGTCGTAGACATTCCGACCGGCGCCGTTGATCTCGTGTCGATTGCCTGAGGAGGACGGAGGACACATGACCAACGATCGTCTCGCCTTCATCGCCACCAATGATCTCGTCGCGCTCACGCGAGGCCGGGGACTTCCCTCCGCCGACCTTGTCATGAGCTCCGGTGTCGGCTGGGTGCCGGCAGATCTGGCCATAAATTCCTTCGGGCATCTCATCGAACCCAATCCCTTTGGGGCACTCGGGGACCTGCGCCTCATCCCCGACCCGGAGAGCAAGTGGGCCTTTCCCACGCCCGGCGGCGACATTGACTTCTATCTCGCCGATCAGACCCTGCCCGACGGCAGCCCGTGGGAGTGCTGCCCGCGCACCAATCTCAAGCAGGCTCTCGCGCGGCTCTCAGCCGATCACGGACTATCCCTCACCGTGGCCTTCGAGCACGAATTCGCACTCCTCGACGCGACGCAGGCGACCGTAGGACCGGGAGCCTTCACGATTGGCGGGCTGACCGGCGGAGAGCCGTTCGGGTCCCGTGCACGGAGCAATCAGCGCCGCGGGGATGGAGTGGGAGAACTGGCTACCGGAGTACGGCCCCGGCCAGTTCGAGGTCACCGTGAAGCCGACGGACGCGCTTCGTGCCGCGGATATCGCGGTGCTCACGCGCGAGATCGTCCGTGAATCAGCTCGCCAGGAAGGACTTCGAGCGACCTTCGCGCCGCTGCTCGATCCCAACGCGGTCGGCAACGGTGTCCACGTCCACATGTCCCTATGGCGCGACGGTCAACAGATGACGTTCGACGCGTCTGGTCCAGCGGGACTCTCGCCGTTGGCATCGCAGGCGTGTGCCGGCATCCTCACCCATGCGGCAGCGCTCCTTGCGTGGACGGCCCCGAGTCGTGTGTCGTTCCTGCGCCTCACACCGCACCGATGGAGCTCTGCCGGTGTCTTCGTCGGGCTCCACAACCGCGAGGCACTGCTGCGCGTCTCCCCCTTGGCACCCGGCGACACAGTCGGCCGCACCTTCAACATCGAGTATCGCGCCGCCGATGCTACGGCGAATCCTCACCTAGTCCTCGCGTCACTCGTGCACGCCATGTGCGACGGACTCGATCGTGCAGCATCGATCGATCGGGTCCTCACAGGGCACATTGACGATGAGGTCTTCGACCCACTGCCACCCACGGTCGATGCCGCTCAGGACGCCTTCCTCGCTGATGAGACCGCGCGGAGCTGGTTTGCCGATGACCTCGTCACGACCGCTGCGGCCGTGCGGCGCGGGGAGGAGGAGAACCTCGCGGGACTCTCGGAGGCCGAACGCTGCCGCGCCTACGCCGAGGTGCTGTGATCAGCCCCTCCCCCTCGCAGCCCGCCCAACTGCCTTCCCGAGATGCAGCGGCGGTGCTTGATCGCGATGCTCAGGCCATTGCAGGAGTCGAGAAGCTCCGCTTTTTCCCGCTCGCAGTAGCCTCTGGTGACGGCTCCTACCTCGTAGAGCCGGGTGGTCGACGACTCCTTGACCTCTCGGCCTCGTGGACAGCAGCAGGGCTGGGATACGGCAATCCAGAGATCGCTCGCGCAATCGCCGATGCTGCATCCGCCCCCGCCGGAGTCAGTGGCCTTTCCGCAATTAGCACCGATGCGGTCGCACTCGCAGAACGCCTCCTTGGCCTCTCGCGCATGGGTGGTGGATCGAGGGTCTATCTCGGCAACGCAGGGACGGACGCCAATGAGGCCGCCCTCCAAGCGTGCCGTCGCGCGACCGGCCGACGCCGCGTGATCGCCTTCATCGGGGGCTACCACGGTGGGATGGGCCTGGCACGAACCGTGTCGCAGGTGCTCAACGCCACCGGTCCCGCGGATCCCTACGTCACGTTCCTGCCCTATCCCGACCCGGTCCGCCCGAGGACCGGCGATCCATCCGAGACTCTGAAGCAAGATCTCTCGGCACTCGAGCGCAATCTGGACATGGGCGACGTGGCATGCATCATCATGGAACCGATCCAGTCGGACGGGGGACTGATCATCCCCGTCAGCGGATTCCTGAGCGGCGTGCGGGACGCTGCGACTCGACATGACGTACCGCTGATCGTCGATGAGGTGAAGGTCGGACTAGGGCGCACCGGTGCAATGCAGGCTTACGCCCATGAGGGCATCAGCCCGGACATCGTCACCTACGGCAAGTCACTCGGAGCCGGACTCCCCTTGTCCGCAGCCGTGGGTCCGGCATCGATCTTGGATTGTGGCACTGCGTCCACCCTCCTCACGTCGGCGGCGAACCCGATTTGCGCGCGGGCTGGACTCACGATGCTGGATATCCTCGAACGCGAGGATCTGCCCTCCCGAGCCGCTGAAATCGGTGCGCAACTCACCCGTGAACTCGCGCAAGGAGTCGCTGCCCTGGGCCTGGAAGCGGTCGTTGGCGACGTGCGTGGTCGGGGCCTGACGATCGGCGTCGATCTCGTCGACGGGGGTGCCCTCGGGCGGCGCGCCCCTCATCGTGCGCGCAAGGCGGCCTACCGGGCATGGCAGTTGGGCGCTGTCGTCTTCTACGTCGGTGGCAACGTGCTGGAGGTGACCCCACCCCTCACGCTGTCAGAGCGCGAAGCCCATGAGGGCGCATCGATCCTGCTCCAGGCGATCGCCGAGGCGGACCTGGTCAGCGACGAGGAGATCGCTCCCTTCGCAGGCTGGTGAGCTTCCGGACGGAGTGCGCGCTCCGGGGAGGGGCTAGGCCCGGCAGGGCTGCGTGATGCGCGCGATGCCCGTCTGGTCGCCGAAGCCGAGCTCAGTGAGCCCGATGATCTCCGGATACATCACGTTGCTCCGCGACTGCGCGTGCCCGAGACCCAGGACATGGCCGAGCTCGTGTGCGTAGACATGGAGGAGGGCCTTGGGGTCATGACGGGCCTGCCGAGTGACATAGCCGCGAAGCATGAGGGCCATGCCCCCCGCAATGCGCTTGTCACCTTCGAAGACGAGGGTGGGCTTGGCCAAACCGACCGCTCCCCCGGTGAAGATCGACACTTCACGCCGCGTTTTGAAGGCGATGTAGACGTGATGTTCACGGGCAGCGGAGCCATCCGTTGCTCGTAGGCCGTAGGTCGCCGGCTCATAGGCGAGGTGCTCCTGGCCGACATAGACGGCGGACGGACCACCCGCCTGCTCCCACAGGCTCCAGACCCGGCGTAGGCGCTTGATCTCCCGGGCAGACTGAGTCGCCGTCATGCCCCGGGTGTCCGCGCTCCAGGTGATGGGGGCGCAGGTCGACCAGCCGGAATCGGCGAATCTCGGCTCCTCGAAGAAGCTGGAGTAGTCAGGAGAGGCGGCAGCCACGGGCTGACCGGTCAGCAATGCCGCCAGGACAACGCACGCGGCGATGACCGACCTGATGATCCTTTGCTGACTATTCACATGGCCAGTGTCACCCCGACGTCATTCCTGATGCTCGGCCACCCCACCCCGTGTGGCGCACGTCATGAAGCGGCGGGCTCCTGCCCGGACACCGTCTCTTGCTGACGCAGTTTGAGTGCCTTGGCGAAGGGCACGGCCATGAGCCCGTAGAAGGTCACGGTCACCGCGATGATGAGGAAGGCCGCCGGAAGCAGGTCCTGCGCCCCCGGCACCTTGGCCGCGACGAGGACGGTGCCCACGCTCGACGCGGTGGCCGCCGCGACGATGCCCCGCGGGTCCATGACCGCGATGAAGGCACGCTCCTTGCGCGTGAGGTTGGAGCCGAACGAGCACAGGATGCTGATGAGAGGCCGCTGCACGACGATGAGGAGGACGGCCAGGATCACGGTCGGGATCCAGATCGCCTCCACCGTGGCCAGAGGCACGAGCGCGGAGATCGAGACGAAGAGCACCCCGATGCCGATCGTCACGATGGTGTCGAAGAAGGGACTGCGTGGGTCCTGGGTCACGCCCAGCCTCTTGGCGACTCGCGGCGCCGCCATGCCCATGAGGACGGCGGCCAGTAGTCCGCTGTCCTGGGTGACGAGGTTGGCCAGGCCCGCGGTGACGAGGACGGACGCGAGGACCACCTGGGTATCGAGCGTGGCATTGCCGCGTGCCAGGCGGCCGCCGATGACGAAGAGCGCGGTGCCGATCACCGCGGCCACGATGGCGACGAGCACGCCGCCAATGAAGATGGCGATCCCCTCGGGAATCGACGTCGCGTCGCTGGCCTTGATGATCTGGAAGACCACGACCGCGGCCAGCGCCCCCAGGGGGTCGAGCAGGGTGCCTTCCCAGACCAGGATCCGACTCACGCGCGCATTGGGGCGAGCGAAATCCAGGATCGGATTGATGACGGTCGGTCCCGAGACGATGAGGATCGCTCCGAGCATCACCGCGACCGGCCAGGGCATGCCGATGATGAAGTGAGCCCCTACCGCCGCGAGCGCCCCGGTGAGCGGGGCACCGATCCAGACGAGGCGGCGCACGACACTGCGCTCCTTCGCCTGCAGCTTGATCGCCGTGAGGCCGAGGCCGCCGTTGAAGAGAATGATGGCCACGACGAAGTCGACAGCTGTGGGGAAGATCGATCCGAGGACTGCTCCGGGAGTGTCGTCGGGCGCGATGATGCCGAGGAGGAAGCCGGCCGGCAGCAGCAGGACGAGCGAAGGGATCCGCAGCCGGGGCGCGACGACCTGGCAGGCGGTCGCGATGCCGAAGACCAGGACGGTGGCGAGGATCACCTGCTGAGTCGTGGGCTCCGGCACGCGCTCACTCTAGGGCGCTCGCCTGGGCTCCAGCGGCAAGAAGCGCTCCCGAATGGCCGCCGCTAGCCTCAGAAGTCGTGGAAGCGCTGGAGCAGGGGGCGGAGCGACAGGCGCGGTCGCGCCGCTCCCTCGTCGTGCTCGTCATCGGCCTCCTGAGCATCGGCGTGCTCGTCGCTGGGGGCTTCTACTTGGATGCGCGCTGGCGTGCAGCCGCTGCCACGTCACTCACCATCGCCTTCGACAAGACCGTCACGGCCATCGAGAACGGCGAGAGGCGCGTGCAGTCGGTCTCCACCTACGAGCAGGAGCGCTCACTCTCGCGCGACGATGCACGCCAGGCGGCTGTCGAGTCGAGTGCACTCATTGCCGAGCGACGCGCGGCCGTCGATGCCGTCCTGCTCCTCCCGTGGCACTCCGACCTGCACCATGCGCAAACGCAGGCGGGAGTCTGGCTCGACTTGCGCGCCACCGGCATCAACAGCTTCGCAGCTCAGGGAGTGGCTCGCTATCCCCCGCGCGGTGAGCTCAACGACGCGCGAGCAGCGCTCGTGCGTGCCTTCAGCACCCTCGGCTAACTCGGCGACACACTCGGCTCGGGGCAGACCTCATCGGCGTAGGCGTCGATCGCCTCGCCGCCCTCGGCGAATGCCGGATCCTCGAAGGAGCGGGTGAGTTCGCCCAGGAGCCCTGACATCGCGGGCGAGTCCGCTGCCGACTGCTTGACCTTCAGGGCCACGGCCCGCGAGGCATCGAGGAATCCCCGACCCGGAGCGGGGATCCCCGGCAGTGCCCCCTCGAGTTGGTCGAGGGCGTAGGACATGGCATCGGCTGCCGCCACCGCGGACATCGAGTCTCCCGCCTCGAGACTCGTCGCGAGGTCGGTGAGCGCGACGGAGTAGTCGTCCATGGCGGTGCGGGCCAGCGTGCAGTCGACCGTTGGCGCTGCGCTCACCGAGGTTGACTCGACGGGGGTCGAGCAGCCGGCCAGGGCCACAGCCACCACGGCGGTGACGACCACTGCGCGCCCGCGAACCCGTCGTCCCTGCACCCGCCCAGGCTAGGCGACGCAGGACTCCCGGCTGGCGCTCACCCTGCGCGCCGGGACAATGGACCCATGACCGACAGCGCCTCCCTCTACGACCTGACCTTCACGGACAACCACGGCAGGGAGGTTGCCCTCTCCGACTTCGCCGGCAAGCCCGTGCTCGTGGTCAACACCGCGAGCAAGTGCGGCTTCACGCCGCAATACGACGACCTGCAGAAGCTCCATGAGGAGCTCGGCCCGCAGGGACTGGTCGTGCTGGGATTCCCCTGCGACCAGTTCGCGCACCAGGAGCCCGGCGATGACGGACAGATCGAGGAGTTCTGCAAGGTCAACTACGGGGTGACCTTCCCGCTCTCCACGAAGATCGACGTCAATGGCAAGGGCACCCACCCGGTCTTCGCCTTCCTCAAGGATCGCGCCGGCGGCGTGCTGGGCTCGTCCATCAAGTGGAACTTCACGAAGTTCCTCGTCGGGCCTGATGGCCGGACTGTGCGGCGCTACGCCCCCAAGACGAAGCCGACGGAGATCGTCGCCGACATCACCCCCCTGCTGCCGGGCGAGGCCGCTGCCACGGACTAGGCAGGCGCGAGCGAGACCGGCAGCGCCGTGACCGCGGCATTGCCGCTCAGCGGGTCGAAGCGCGCGTCCTCGGTGATGTCGTTGACGCTGCTGCCCGGCAGCGACGCCGCATGACTCCAGCCCACGCCCTCGCGTGAGGCGTGGCCCCACCCATGCGGCATGCACACCACCCCCGGCATCACTGCATCCGAGACTTCGACGTCCGCATCCAGGTGGCCGGCCGCCGTCGTGATGCGGGCACGCGACCCCTCGGCGAGACCTCGCGCAGCCGCGTCGTCCGGATGGACCATCACCCGGCACCGATTGCTGCCTCCCGTGAGCCGCTCGGCGTTGTGCATCCACGAGTTGTTGCTGCGCAGATGGCGGCGGCCGATGAGCAGCAGGTCGCGTCCGTCGTCCGCGCGCGCATCGTCGTGCAGGGCCGCGATGACTCGGGGCCAGTCGGCCACGACGACCCGGTGATCGAGTCGGATGCGGCGATCGGGGGTCATGAGCCGTCGCGGCAGGACCGGGTAGAGGGCGCCCAGGTCCAGACCGTGGGGATGCTTCCTCACCTTGCGGAGAGTGAGCCGTCGGCCGTGGCGCAGCCCCCAGGGACCGGCGCGCAGAGCCGCGTCGACGAAGCGGCGGGGCAGGAAGGTGCGGCGGGCGGCGTCGAGTGCGCGCGCAGCCCGCCTGCCCAGGGAGGCGGCTTGGATGCGCCACAGCAACTCGCGGAGGATGTCGGCATCGGTGCGCGAGTCGGCCTCGGGCTCGATCACGCGCTCACCCCAGCGCACGTGATTGCGCACGCTCACGGCGGGGAAGACCAGATCGAACTCCTCGCGCTCGAGCGCCGTCGTCGGAGGCAGGATCACATCGGCATGGCGCGTGGACTCGTTGATGAAGTAGTCGATCGCCACGCAGAAGTCCAGGGAGGCGAGCGCCTCGTCGACGCGCCGACCCTGCGGCACGGTGAGCACGGGATTGCCGGCGACCAGCACCATGGCCCGGATCTGGCCCTCGCCCGGAGTGAGGATCTCGTCGGCCAGCGTGCTGGATGGGAATTCCGCGGCGACCTCGGGGATCCCGCGCACGCGTGAGCGCCATCGGTCGTAGCCGGGCAGGTCGGTGGTGAGCGCGCCGATGCGGGGCAGGTCGAACGCCGGCTCTGCCAGCATCCATCCCCCGACCTCATCGAGTCTGCCGGTGAGCACATTGAGCACGTGGATGAGCCAGTACGCCGTCGTGCCGAACTCGGTCTGGCAGACGCCGAGCCGTGCGTAGACGGCAGCCCGGCGCGCGGCCGCGAGCTCGCGCGCGAGGCGCCGGATCGTCTCCGCGGGCACGCCGGTGCGCCTCTCGGCGTCCTCGGGAGTGACCTGCCGCACCATGCCGGCCACCGCATCGAGCCCGTCGACGTACGACTCGGCGCGCCCGGGCCGAGCCAGGCCCTCCTCGACGATGACATGCGCCATCGCCGCGAGGAGGAAGACGTCGGTCCCCGGCCGCACGAACACATGCTCGTCGGCAACACCCGCCGTCTCGGTGCGCCGCGGATCGACGACCACCAGTCGACCACCCCGCTGACGCAGCTTCTCGAGCCGACGCTTGATGTGCGGCGCGGTCATGATCGAGCCGTTTGACACCAGCGGATTGCCGCCGATCACCATGAGGAAGTCGGTGCGGTCCACGTCGGGCACGGGCAGGAGCAGGGGTGAGCCGAAGAGCAGGTGCGAGAGGAGGTGCTGCGGCTGCTGGTCGACGCTCGCGGCCGAGTAGCGATTGCGCGTGCCGATCGCCGACAGCAACTGCGGGATGTAGATGATCGGCGCCCACCCGTGGGTGATGGGATTGCCCAGGTAGAAGCCGATGGCGTCCCCGCCGTGGCGCTGACGGATCGCGAGAAGTCGCTGCGCCACCAGGTCGAAGGCTTCGTCCCAGCCCATCTCGACCCACTCCTCGCCGACGCGCCGGACGGGCCGGCGCAGGCGGTCGGGGTCATGCGTCAGATCCTGGAGGGCCACCCCCTTGGGGCAGAGGTAGCCCTGACTGAAGGGGTCGGCCGCATCACCGCGGATGTCCACCACGCGATTGGCCTCGACCGTGATCTCCAGACCGCAGGATGCCTCGCAGAGATTGCACGCGCGGTAGTGAACCGACATTGCCCTCCTCGATCAGGGTTGATCGCGAGCCTAGGTCCCCACCGATCCCGGCGCACCCGGGTAGCGTCATCCCGTGACCGCGAACACCGGCGACATGCGCCTAGGGCGCACCCGCGGCATGGCCACGGCCCTCACCGCCGCGACGGTCGCCATCGGCGTGATCATCGCCCTGCGCGGCTTCCGCGGCTCACCGGCCGCGATCGTCCTCGGCGCGTTCCTCGTCGTGGCCGGCGTACTCGCCTACTCGCGGGCGCTGCGCCCCTGGCTGCTCGATGAGCACGGGCTGTCCCTGGCCGGCAATAGGCGACTGCTGTGGTCGGACGTCCAACGCATCCAGGTCATCGCGACGACCCCCAAGGGTGCCGGCAGGGGCATGGCCCGGGTCGAACTGATCATCCACAGCCGTGATCGCAAGGCAAGGCTGGTGCTGATGTCACGCAAGGATGCGGCGAGGGTTGCGGCCCTCTTGCAGGACCGCCTCCCCGCCAATGTCAAGGGCCGCGACACACTGTGGCTTATCGACAACGCGTGGGCGCACATCCAGTGACATCGCCGTATGCGCGCATCGGACTCGCCGGCTGGAGTGAGGCCGTGTCGAAATACCGCGCTCGCTTCCCCGGAGAGGGCACCGGCCTCACGCGCTATGCATCGACCTTCACCTTCGTCGAGGTCAATGCATCGTTCTACCGCGCGGTCCGCGCCGAGACCTTTGCGTCGTGGGCCGATCAGACCCCCGAGGGCTTCCGCTTCAGCGTCAAGATCAACCGAGCAGTCACCCACGCCGCCCGCCTGTCCGCCAACGCCACACTCGAGCAGGCGCTCGAGCCGATGATGAGCCTGGGCGCCAAGCTCGCGGCCGTCTTGATCCAACTCCCCCCGAGCCTGGCCTTCGACCCCGACCGGACCGAGGCATTCCTCGTGAGGCTGCGCGCCGCCTACTCGGGGACCGTGGCCTGGGAGCCCC
>VGBQ01000060.1 GCA_016870425.1 Actinomycetota bacterium
TTCGGCGGCGGGGACTTCGGGGGGTTCGGCGGCGAGGGAGATTTCGGCGGCGGCGGGGATTTCGGCGGCGGGGACTTCTAGCGTCGCAGGGATTTCCGGCGGCGATTGCGCATCAGGCTGGCAGAGGCGCAGGCCGACCCTGCGATCGCTCCTCGGGACTCGGGCGCGATGTCACACCTCACGCTCAACAATTGCACTATTCGCGCGCCGGGCGCCGCATAGAGCAAATCCGGAGCATGAAGCAGAGGTCCGAGCGGTCCAGTTGGGCACGCGGCTAATCCTCCGCGGAGCGGTGCAGGCGTCGCGCAGCCTCGGCGATTGACCCGCTCAGGCTCGGATACACCGTGAAGGTGCCCGCCAGCTGGTCGACCGTGAGTCGGGCGTCCACGGCGACAGCGATGGGGTGGATGAGCTCGCTGGCGCGCGGGCCCACCACCACGCCGCCGATGACAATGCGCGAACTCGGCCGACAGAAGAGTTTGACGAAGCCGTGGCGGATGTCTTGCATCTTTGCCCGGGCGTTGGTGCCGAGCGGGAGCAGCACCGACTCCGCACTCACCAGTCCCTCGTCGACCTCACGCTGTGTCACGCCCACGGTGGCGATCTCGGGCGTAGTGAAGACAGTGCTCGACACATGGCTGCGATCGAGAGGCCCGACCGAGTCGCCGAGCGCGTGCCACATGGCGATCCGGCCCTGCATCGCGGCAACGGAGGCGAGCATGAGCACGCCCGTGCAGTCACCCGCGGCGTAGACCCCTCTCGCGCTGGTTCGCGACACGCGATCCACGACGATGAAACCGCGGTCATCGACCTCGACCCCTACCTCCGCCAGGCCCAGGCCCTCGGTGTTGGGCACCGAGCCCAGGGCCAGGAGCGCGTGACTGCCCTCGACCTGCGTGCCATCACCGAGCGTGACCACGACTCCGTCATCGGTACGCCGCACCGCGTTGGCTCGCGACCGCTCGAGCACCGTCATGCCACGGGCAGCGAATGCTTCCTCGATCACCGCCGCCGCGTCCGGATCCTCACCCGGCAGCACGCGGTCACGGCTCGACACGAGCACGACTTCGGTGCCCAGGGCGTGGTATGCCGACGCAAACTCCGCACCCGTCACCCCCGAGCCCACGACGATCATCCGCTCCGGCACGCAGTCAAGGTCGTAGACCTGATCCCACGTGAGGATGCGCTCACCATCGGGCTGCGCATCGTCCATGATCCGCGGACGCGCCCCGGTGGCCAGCAGGATGACATCGGCATCGAGGGTCTGCTCGCCCTGAGGCGTGGAGGCGATCACCCGGGAAGCTGACTCCAGGCGGCCCCGACCGCGGACGTAGTCGACACCGTCGCGCTCCAGGCGCGCGGCGATGTCGCGGCTCTGAGCCGCCGCGAGGTCCTTGACCCGCTGGTTGATGGCCGTCATGTCCACGCTCAGCGTGCCGGCGCGGGGCGCCTCTCCGTGGACACGGATGCCCAGCGATCCGGCCTCCGCGGTCACCGCCAGCAGGTCTGCCGTCGCGATGAGGGTCTTGCTGGGCACGCAGTCGGTGAGGACAGCAGAGCCGCCGGGCCCGTCGGAATCGACGATGGTCACCCCCGCGCCGAGCTGAGCCGCGACGAGCGCGGCCTCGTATCCACCCGGACCGGCACCGATGATCACGACCTGCGTCACGGCGCCATTGTGTCGGACACCCCACAGCCAGCGCTTCCACCTCTACCCTGGTCGCGTGGCGCTCTATGCGGCGTACGGCTCCAATCTCGATCCACAGCGCATGGCCGAACGGGCCCCCTACTCGCCCGTCGCCGGCACCGGGTGGCTCGAGGGCTGGCGGCTGACCTTCGGGGGCGAGGACCGCGGGTGGGACGGCGCCCTGTCCATGGTGGTGGAGGAGCCGGGGAGCTCGGTCTTCGTCGTCCTCTACGACATGCACCCCCTGGACGAGGCATCACTCGATGCCTGGGAGGGCATCTCCCTAGGCCTGTGGAGCAAGATTCGCGTCCGGGTGCAGACGCTGGACGGCAGCGTGCTCGCCTGGCTCTACGTCCTCGACGCCTACGAGGGTGGACTGCCCTCGGCCGACTACCTGGCGATGATCGCCGACGCGGCCGCTGCCGGCGGGGCGCCGGACGACTACGTCGAGCATCTACGCCGTCATCCGAGTGGCTGACGTTCCTGCCCGTGTGAGGGCGGCGCTGCTAGCGTCGCGCGCATGACCGATACGACCGTGGACCAGGTCTCCTCCGATCCCGGCGCTGCCGCGCGCGCGGCAGCCGAGGCCGTGGCCACGATCTCGGGCGTCCCGCATCACGAGGTCGCCGTGATCCTGGGCTCGGGCTGGGGGCCGGCCGAGGACGCGCTCGGCACGACGGTCGCGGAGTTCGACGCCGATGCCCTACCCGGCTTCCGCCCACCCGTCGCCGACGGCCACCACGGCCGAGTGCGCAGCATCGACGCTGAGGGCACGCCCGTGCTGGTCTTCCTCGGCCGGACCCATCTCTACGAGGGCCACGGGGTCGATGCTGTAGTGCACGCGGTGCGCACGGCGGCCGCGGCGGGATGTCGGGTCATCGTGCTGACCAACGGCTGCGGTGGGCTCGATCCGTCATGGTCACCGGGCACTCCCGTACTCATCCGCGACCACCTCAACCTCTTCGGTGTCACCCCCCTGCGCGGGGCGACGTTCATCGACATGACCGATCTCTACTCCGCACGACTGCGCGCGATCGCCAAGGACATCGATGCCTCCCTCGACGAGGGCGTCTACGCGCAGTTCCTCGGTCCGCAGTACGAAACCCCCGCCGAGATCGCGATGGTGCGGGCCGTCGGAGGCACGCTCGTCGGCATGTCCACCGTGCAGGAAGCCATCGCCGCGCGCGAGGCCGGCATGGAGGTCCTGGGCATCTCTCTCGTCACCAACCTCGCGGCCGGCATGACCGGCGAGCCACTGAGCCACGCGGAGGTGCTCGCGGCCGGCAAGGCCGCCGCGTCTCGGATGGGTTCGCTGCTCGCGCAGGTGATCCGGCGGCTCTCGTGACACCGCAGGAGTGGTTGGCCGACGACCCCGATCCGACGACGCGCGCGGAGCTGACGCGACTCATCGCCGCCGCGGCTGCAGGCGAGCTGGCAGCACGCGAGGAGCTTGCCGACGCCTTCCGAGGGCCACTGGCATTCGGTACGGCGGGCCTGCGCGGGCCGATGGGCCCGGGTCCGAATCGCATGAACAAAGTGACGGTGTCACGGGCCGCTGCCGGCATCGCGGCCTACCTGCTCGCTCGCCACCGGCACCCCACCGCTGTCATTGGATTCGACGCCCGGCATGGATCGACGGCCTTCGCCCGCGACTGCGCCGATATCCTGGCCGGAGCCGGGGTCACGCCACTCGTGCTGCCGCGGGCTCTGCCCACGCCCGTCCTGGCCTACGCCGTGCGCGCCCTGGGCGCCCAGGCCGGCCTCATGGTCACCGCGAGCCACAATCCCGCCCGGGACAACGGCCTCAAGGTCTATCTGGGGGACGGACGCCAGATCGTGCCACCGGCCGACGACGAGATCGCCGCCCTCATCGCGGAGACCGGACCCGTCGCGGACCTCCCCCGCTCGAGCGAGCACACCACACTCGGCGATGACATCGTCGCGGCCTACGTCGACCAGGCGGCTCGCGTGCCGCAGCGAGACACGCCCCGCGACGTCGTCAGCCTGCACACCGCGATGCACGGCGTCGGCACGCCCGTGCTCCACGATGCGGCCGTGCGCGCCGGCTTCCCCGCGCCCTTCACCGTGGGACAACAATGCGCTCCCGACCCTGACTTCCCCACCGTGGCCTTCCCGAACCCCGAGGAGCCCGGCGCCTTGGATCTCGCCATTGCCGAGGGCCGACGCGTCAACGTCGACGTCATCATCGCGACGGACCCCGATGCCGACCGCTGCGCCCTCGTCGTCGGCGTGCCCCACGGCCGCGCCGCCCATGCCGACACACGCCAACCGGGCACGTGGGTCCCGCTCACGGGCGACGAGGTCGGCTGGCTCCTCGGCTGGTGGCTCCTGCAGCGCGGCGGATTCACCGGCACGATGGCGGCGTCCATCGTGTCCTCTTCCATGCTCGAGCGCATCGCCGAGGACGCGGGCGTCCCGTTCGTCACGACACTCACGGGCTTCAAGTGGATCTCGCGGGTGCCCGACCTCGGCTACGGCTACGAGGAAGCACTGGGCTACTGCGTCGATCCCGAGCACGTGGCCGACAAGGACGGCATCACCGCGGCTCTCCTGGCCCTGGAGCTGGTCGCCTCCCTCAATGCCGAGGGCAGGACCGTCTTCGACGTGCTTGACGAGCTGGCCCTGCGCCACGGCGTGCACGCCACCCGCCAGGTCTCCCTGCGCCTGCCGACATCGGAACTCATCGCGGCGGCGGTGCAGAGCGTGCGCCTTGACCCACCGTCCACGCTCGGCGGTTTGCCCGTGGAGGAGATCATCGACCTGGCGCTCGGGCATGCCGGACTGCCGCCCACCGATGGCATCCTCATCCGCCTTCCCGGAGCGCGCGTTGTCATCCGGCCGAGCGGCACGGAGCCGAAGGTGAAGTGCTATCTCGAGGTCGTGCACCGCGTCGACGGGGCCGGTCTCGCCCTCGCCCGCGAGGCGGCCGACACCACCCTCGATGACCTCGCCACCGCCCTGCGCGAGCGGATGGACTCAGCGTGATCTCGGGCCTGGACGTCGATGGCCACCGTCTCGTTATCCGCCACCGCACCGACGATGACATCTGCCCGGACGACTCATCACCATGGGATGCCTGGGATGACGGCGACCGGGTGCCCGGTGAGCACCACCGGGCGGTGATCGTCGTGGACGACCAGATCATCGGCACCCTGTCGTGGCATGCCGTCCACTACGGCCCCACGGTCGGCTCACGGCATGGTCGATGGGGATCGCCCTCGCACCCGCCTGGCGCGGGCAGGGCTGGGGATCAGTCGCGCAGCGCCTGCTCGCCGAGCAACTCCTCGAGAGCGCTCACCGCGTGGAGGCCAGCACCGACATCGACAACCTCTCGGAGCAGCGGAGCCTGGAGAAGGCAGGCTTCGCCCGCGAAGGCGTGCTGCGCGGTGCCCAGATGCGCGCCGACGGGCGACATCATGATCTGGTGATGTACGCCCGGACGCGATAACGCACCCTCAGATTTGCCCCGGCAACGTCTGTGGGCGCGACCACGGACCCGGGTGCGACCTAGCCTCGGGGCATGAAGCGATTCCTCACCGTCATCCTCTCGCTCATCGCTCTGGTCGCACTGTCGGCGTCGCCCGCGGCGGTCGCCGCCCCTGACTTCAACGTGGGTGACCGCGTCGAGATCGATGCACTCGGGATCGGCAAGTGGGAGCCGGGGGTTGCCATCGCAGAGAACGCCGACTCCTACCTCGTACGCACCGATCCGCTGCGACCGGGCATGCCCTATGGCGAGTACACGATCCCCAAGACGGGGAGCTGGGTGGACCGCATCCGCGCCTCGAATGCCCCCCTCCCCGACGAGCAGAAGATCGACAATCGCAAGCCGACGGGGATCCTCGACTGCCCCATCACCAAGAGCATCTACGGCAAGAAACTGCCGGTGGCGACAGCCAAGCGCATGGTCCGGTGCCTCGCCGAGTACTACGACGGCGACGACTACGCCAGCCGCGTGGACATCAAGAAGTTCACGGTCGGCAAGCCCCGCAAGTGGAACCCCTACAACGACATCGGCCCCGGCACCATCGACACCCTGGTCTACCCCATCCGTGTCGAGGCGGTCCAACTGTGGTGGACGAAGGCCTCGGTCGAGGAGCGACGCTGGCTGCGCATCTACGACTGCTACCACTCCACTCTCGACGAGTGGAAGTGTGGCCTGAGCGAGCGGATCAAGGACTGGCCATCGGTCACGCGTCCGCGCCGCTGACCGCCTGACTACGCTGGCGGGGTGACCGCCACCCTCGCCGCCGGCATGGCCCTCAGCGACGTGACCGTCAGCAACGCGGCCCTGCGCCGCTACCTCCATGGCCTGCCGGGCGTGGACCAGGTCGGAGCCGAGGCCCGCGCGGCCATGCTCGCCACTCGCTCCATCAAGGCGGCGAGCAAGATGCGTGCCATCGACCTGGCCATCTCCATGATCGACCTCACCACCCTCGAGGGCATGGACACGCCCGGCAAGGTGCGGGCCCTGTGTGCCAAGGCCCTGCGCCCGGATCCCACTGATCCCACCACACCGCACGTCGCCGCCGTCTGCGTCTACGGCGACATGGCGACCATCGCGCGCGAGGCCGTAGGCGACGCCGTGCACGTCGCCGCCGTGGCCACCGCCTTCCCGTCGGGGAGAGCCAGTCTTGCCGTGAAGCTGGCTGACACCGAGGACGCGGTCGCCGGTGGCGCGGACGAGATCGACATGGTCATCGACCGAGGTGCTTTCCTCGCGGGCCGCTACCTCGACGTCTACGACGAGATCGTGGCGGTGAAACAGAGCTGTGGCAGCGCGCACCTGAAGGTGATCTTCGAGACCGGTGAATTGCGCACCTTCGACAATGTACGCAGGGCGTCCTACCTCGCGATGCTCGCCGGCGCGGACTTCATCAAGACATCGACCGGCAAGGTGAGTCCCGCCGCGACCCTGCCCGTCACGCTCGTGCTGCTCGAGGCCGTCCGTGATTGGCACCGCCAGACCGGAAGCCGCATCGGCGTGAAGCCCGCAGGCGGCATCCGCACCACCAAGGACGCCATCCGCTACCTCGTCATGGTCAATGAGGTGTGCGGCCAGGCCTGGCTCACCCCCGATCTCTTCCGCTTCGGTGCCTCCGCCCTGCTCAACGACCTGCTCCAGCAGCGCCAGCGCATGCGCGATGGCCACTACTCCGGTCCCGACTACGTCACGATCGACTAGGAGTCGAGATGACCTTTGACTACGCGCCAGCCCCGGAGTCACGGGCTGTCGTCGACATCGCCAGCCACTACGGCCTCTTCATCGATGGCGAATTCGTGGAGACCATCGATGGCACCACCTTCAAGACGGTCAACCCGGCGACCGAGGAGGTCCTCAGCGAGGTCACGGAGGCGGGGGCCGCCGACGTTGAGAGGGCCGTCAAGGCCGCCCGTACGGCGTACAAGCAGACCTGGTCCAAGATGCCTGGTCGCGAGCGAGCGAAGTATCTCTATCGCATTGCTCGCATCATCCAGGAGCGCTCGCGCGAGCTCGCCGTGCTGGAGACACTGGACAATGGCAAGCCGATCCGGGAGTCGCGCGACGTTGACATCCCCCTCGTTGCGGCGCACTTCTTCTACCACGCCGGGTGGGCCGACAAGATCGCCTACGCCGGCTACGGCGACCGGGCGTACGGCGTCGCCGGGCAGATCATCCCCTGGAACTTCCCACTCCTCATGCTCGCGTGGAAGATCGCGCCGGCGCTCGCCTGCGGCAACACGGTCGTGCTCAAGCCAGCCGAGACGACACCCCTCACCGCCCTTGCCTTCGCGGACATCTGCCGGCAGGCGGACCTGCCCCCGGGGGTGGTCAATATCGTCACGGGCGCGGGCCAGACCGGCCGCCTGCTCGTGGAGTCCCCGGGCGTAGACAAGGTCGCCTTCACCGGCTCGACCGAGGTTGGCCGCCAGATCCAGCGTGCCCTTGCCGGCACGCGCAAGGGGCTCACGCTCGAGCTGGGCGGCAAGGCCGCCAACATCGTCTTCGACGACGCGCCTGTGGACGAAGCAATCGAGGGGATCGTCAACGGCATCTTCTTCAACCAGGGCCACGTGTGCTGTGCCGGCTCGCGGCTGCTGGTGCAGGAGTCGGTGCACGACGAAGTCCTCGATGCGCTGAAGCGGCGACTCGCGACATTGCGCATGGGCGACCCCATGGACAAGAACACCGACATCGGGGCGATCAACTCCTTCGAGCAGCAATCGCGCATCGACGATCTGGTCCGAGCAGGCGAGGACGAGGGTGCCGATCGCTGGTCGGCCCCGTGCACGATCCCCGAGCGCGGGTGGTGGTTCCCCCCCACGGTCTTCACCGGCGTGACCCAGGCCCATCGCATCGCGCGCGAGGAGATCTTCGGGCCCGTGCTCTCCGTGCTCACCTTCCGCACACCGGACGAGGCTGTGGAGAAGGCCAACAACACCCCCTTCGGCCTCTCCGCGGGCGTGTGGTCGGAGAAGGGCTCGCGCATCCTGTGGATGGCGTCACGCCTGAGGGCCGGCGTGGTGTGGGCCAACACCTTCAACCGCTTCGACCCGGCCTCCCCCTTCGGTGGCTACAAGGAATCCGGCTTCGGCCGCGAGGGCGGCCGTCAAGGTCTCGCCGCCTATCTCAAGCAGGAGGTCGTGTGATGGAGGGTCGCCTGGACGTCCGCAAGACCTACAAGCTCTTCATCGGTGGCGCCTTCCCGCGCAGCGAGAGCGGACGGACGTACGCCGTCACCGATGCCAAGGGTCGATTCCTCGCCAACGCCTCACTGGCCTCGCGCAAGGATGCGCGCGACGCCGTGCTGGCGGCACGCGCCGCCCAAGGCGGCTGGTGGTCGGCGACGGCGTACAACCGGGGTCAGATCCTCTACCGCATCGCTGAGATGATGGAAGGTCGTCGGGCACAGTTCGAGGACGAGATCGAAAGAGCCGAGGGCGTGTCAACACGGCGGGCCGTGGCGCAGGTGGACGCGTGCATTGACCGCTGGGTGTGGTACGCCGGATGGTCGGACAAGATCGCCCAGGTCCTCGGGTCCAGCAATCCCGTCGCGGGCCCCTACTTCAACTTCTCCGTGCCCGAGCCCACCGGGGTCGTGGCCGCCATCGCCCCTCAGCGGCCATCGCTGCTCGGCCTGGTGAGCGTCGTCGCCCCGATCATCGTGAGTGGCAACACCTGCGTGGTCATTGCCTCGGCCGAGTGCCCCCTGCCGGCGATCACCCTCGCCGAGGTGCTGGCCACGTCGGACCTGCCCGGCGGCGTCGTCAATGTCCTCACCGGGGCCCCAGGGGAGATCGGACCCTGGCTGGCATCCCATGCCGACGTCAATGCCCTCGACCTCACCGGTGTCGTCGATGACGGTGTCGCCACGGAGATGGCCGTGGCGGCCGCGGAGACGATCACGCGCGTCCTGCCACCGCCAGCATCGCCTCCGGACTGGTCCGCCGACCCCGGCCTGGGGCGCATCCGGGCCTTCGTGGAGACAACGACCGTGTGGCATCCGCAGGGTGTCTGATCCGGCGTTCGTCCCACCGAATCTCGTCGGGACCGTCACCGTCTTCCACGCCGAGGAGGCCGCGGCCCTGATCGCCACGGGAGCCACACTGCAGCGCCACGCCCACCAGATGCGCCTCGCGCTGCCCGTCGACGCCCCTGACGAGAGCGAGTTCTGGCCCTTCGCACCCGACGCGACCCCGCCGGTGCCGTGGGAGAGGGTGATGCCGTCGTTCGAGGCGGCGTACCCCCCAGAGCATCCCGACCACTTGCCCGGCGGCCCGGCAGAGCCGGCCCTGGCGGGCTTGCCCGGCGGCCCGGCCCTGATCGACTCCTACCTCGTGCCCTACACCGCGGGCGCCAAGCTGGGACCGCTGATCTGCCACGCGAGTGCCCTCGCGGTGCGCGACGGCCATGTCTACGGCGGCATCCTCGTCGTCGACCGGCCCGACGAGGGTGCGTGGGTGTGCGACATCTGGCGCGATCCGGGGACGGCCTACGCGGGCACCGGCTCGACGCTGCTGCGCTGGTCAGCCTCGCGCTTGGCCGGCCATGACTCGCTCGGACTCGTCGTCACCGTCGGCAACGACGCGGCCCTGCGCGCCTACGAGCGGACAGGCTTCACGATCGAGTCGACCGCCTGGACGATCCGCCTGCCCTAGTCCTTCCCATGCCGCCGTCCGCTGGACGGGGCAGGAGTGGGTGAGGGAGCAGGTTAGGCGTCCTCATCCCGCTTGCGCAGGCGCATGACCACGACGACGCCGATGGCCGCCACGGCGACGACCCCCAGCACGAGCGCGGCTCGTGGGGCCCAGCGCTTGGATGCCTCCAGGGCTTCGGCCGCGGTCTCCAGCACCTCATCGGTCTTGCCCAGTACCTCATCGGCGATGCCCAGGACGGACTCGGTCTGATCCAGGGCACCCCGCAGTCGACCCAGGCCCTCGCGGACACCCTCGACATTGGCGGCGGTGGACTGCAACTGCTCGACGACGCTCATGGCACGACCCTACGCTCCCACGGCGGCGTAGGCGGGCTTGATGACGTCATCGATCAGGGCAAGCCGCTCGTCAAACGGGATGAAGGCGCTCTTCATGGCATTGACCGTCAGCCAGCGCATCTCCTTGGCTCCCCAGCCGAATGCCTCGCTCACGCCAAGCATCTCCTGGGTCATCGATGTGCGCGACATCAGCCGATTGTCGGTATTGATCGTGACGCGGAAGCGCAGGTCGGCCAGCATGCCGATGGGGTGCTCCGCGATGCTCGGTGCGGCACCCGTCATCACATTGGAGGTCGGGCAGAGCTCAAGGGGGATACGTCGGTCACGCACATACGCGGCGAGGGGACCGAGTCGATAGGTGCCGTCCGGGCGCCGCTCGATGTCGTCGATGATGCGTACGCCGTGCCCGAGGCGATCGGCCCCGCACCACTGGATCGCCTCCCAGATGCTGGGCAGGCCGAAGGCCTCTCCCGCATGGATCGTGAAATGCGCGTTCTCGCGACGCAGGTACTCGAAGGCATCCAGATGCCGGGTGGGCGGGTATCCCGCCTCGCGGCCCGCAATGTCGAAGCCGACCACGCCTCGCTCGCGGTAGCCCACGACCAGGTCGGCGATCTCCCGGCTCTTCGCCGCCGTGCGCATGGCCGTGAGGAGCGTGCCGATGCGGATGCCTGTCGCCCGCTGGCCCTCACGGAAGCCGTCAAGCACAGCGTCGACGACCTGCGGCAGGGTGAGCCCGCGCTGCGTGTGCAACTCCGGTGCGAAGCGCACCTCGGCGTAGACCACCCCGTCGCAGGCGAGATCCTCCGCGCACTCCCGGGCGACCCGCGCAAGGGCCTCCGGTGTCTGCATCACCCCGACCGTGTGACGGAACGTCTCGAGATAGCGGTCCAGCGAACCAGAGTCGGCGGACTCACGGAACCACGACGCGAGCCGAGTCGGATCGGCCTCCGGCAGGTCGGCGTAGCCCGTCTCCGCGGCGAGTTCCGCGACGGTGGCCGGACGCAGCCCGCCGTCAAGATGATCGTGAAGCAGGACCTTGGGAAGTGACCGGATGACGTCCTCGCTCAGCACCGCCATGACCTGAACCTACCCCTGGCCCTGTGCGACCAGGTTCCGCAAGACGCGCAGCGCCACCGACAGCGTCGCCAGGTCGCCGGTCTCCAGCGCAGCGATCTGGTCGAGGGTCGCCTGCGCTCGGGCAAGGCCCTCACGGTGCTGCCCCTCCCAGGCCGCGATCCGCTCGTCGGGCCCGTCACCCGGCTGCGATGCAGTGGCCACGCCGGCTGTCACACCAGCCAGGGCGGCATAGAGGTCCGTCCGCAGCGCCTGGCGGGCCAGCGCTGTCCAGCGGTCCCCGCGGGGAAGCGCGGTGATGCGGGAGAGGAGCCGGTCCACGTCGTAGCGCTCCGACAGGGCGAAGTAGAGGGGCATGATCTGCGCGGGGGGCTGTCCCACGGCATCGGCCACCTGCACGATGTCCAGGAGGCCGAAGACATCCAGCATGGCGCTGGCCTGTTCGGCGAGATCACGGGGTGCGCCTGCCGCGACGAGCTGCTCGGTCGAGGCATCGAGACGTGCGCGCTCGATGCCCACGAGTGCAGCGGGCACCCGGGGGGCAAGCTTGGTGACGGTCGGAGCGAAGCGCGCCACCTCGGCCGAGACATCGAGTGCGCCGCCGCGCGTCTGGAGGAACCACCGGATCGACCGATCGAGGAGCCGGCGCGACTCGTGATGCAGGGCGTCCTGGACGCTCGTGGGGACCGTGTTGTCGAGCCGGTTCACCGCGGCCCAGAACGACGGAAGGTCAAAGATCGCAATCGCTGCTGTGGCTGCGCGGACCACC
>VGBQ01000061.1 GCA_016870425.1 Actinomycetota bacterium
CGTCGGCAGTGATGACCGAGTCATCGCACGAGACGTGGATGCCGCGATCGTGGTGGAGGAAGGCATCGGCGATCCTCGACAGGCGTGATTCCGCTTCGGCCGCGTCGATGGAGATGGGCTCATCGGCGAGATTGCCACTGGTCATGACGAGGACCTCGGGGACCCAGCCGTCGGGCCGCTGCGGATGCGGACGGAAGAGTAGGTGGTGCATCGGTGAGTAGGGAAGCATCACGCCGATGCGCGACTGGCGTGGAGCGACGCAATCGCTGAGCCCGACGTCGCGGGCGTCCGCGAGGACGATGGGCGCCTCGCGTGATTCCAGCAGCGCGCTGGTGTCGCCTGCGAGATCGGCAATGCCGGCGGCGATGTCCGTGTCGCGCGCCATGACAGCGAATGGCTTGCTGCCGCGCTGCTTGCGCTCGCGCAGGCGGGAAACAGCTGCGGGTTGACGCGCGTCGCATGCGAGGTGGTAGCCGCCGACACCCTTGATGGCCACGATGCCGCCGGACTCCAGTGCCTTGAGGGCCGCGGCGACTGCTGCGTCACCGCGGGCACGCGAGGCCCCGTCCGTGAACTCCACCTGCGGTCCGCAATCGGGGCATGCGGTCGGTTGTGCGTGGAAGCGCCGGTCGCCGGGGTCGTCGTACTCGGCTTGGCACGCAGGGCAGAGCGGGAATGCCGCCATCGTCGTGAAGGGCCGGTCGTAGGGCAGGCCGGTGACGATGGTGTAGCGCGGACCGCAGTGGGTGCAGGCGATGAAGGGGTAGCGATAGCGCCGATCTGCCGGGTCGGCCAGTTCGCGCAGGCACTCCGCGCAGGTAGCGGTGTCAGCCGGGATGGACGTCGAGCCTTCGCCATCGGAGCTCGAGACGATCCGGAAGCCCGTCTCGTCCGGCACCGGGGGGATCGCCGTCGACGACACCTCGTCGACCCGGGCCAGGGGCGGTCCGATCCCCAGCGCAGCCGTGAAATCAGCCAGGAGCTCCGGTCGCCCCTGGGCCTCGATGAACACTCCCGAGGCGTCGTTGCCGGCGAAACCTGTCAGGCCTCGCGCGAGCGCTTCGGCGTAGGCGAAGGGTCGATAGCCCACGCCCTGCACGACGCCGGTGACGCGGATGATGACGCGCGCTAGGCGAGCGTCCACAGCATCACCCGATTGTTGCCGCTATCGGCGACGACGAGGAGATCGCCCTGGAGGCAGATCCCGTAGGGCCAGCACAGTGAGTCGTCGGCGACGGCATCCCAGCGGTTCTCTCCATTGGCATCGAAATCGGGCTGGGCGAGCACATGATCGGCGGGCTGAGCCGCTCCCTCGCGCGGCAGGGAGTCCCAGATGAGAATGCGGTTGTTGGACGTGTCGGCCACCGCCAGTCGGCCGCGCGAAACGGCGATGCCGTAGGGAAAGCGCATCCGCGATGCACCCTGTGGCCTGTTCTTGAACTCCTCGGCTGTGTCGAAGCCGTTCTGGCCGAGGACGAGGCACGCGTCGGCATCGCCCTCAGGATGAGGTGTCCATCCGAGCACCCGGTGGTCTCCGGCATCGGCCACGTAGAGCGTCCGTGCATCGCCTGCGATTGCATGTGGCCAGCGGAAGCTGACCGGTCCCGGCTGACCTCCACGGTTGTCTTCACGCAAGCCCGGTGAGTCCTGGCCCAGGAGCATGTCAGCGGGACGTCCGGGCTCGGGGATGTGGGGACCGCGCCAGCCGAGCACCCGGCGGTTGCCCGTGTCGGCCACCCAGAAGCAGTCGCCCACGACCGCGAAGCCGAAGGGCCAGTAAAAGGACGACAGGGTTGGCTCTGCGCCCGCGTTGGGCTCCACGCTGACGTCGTCAGGCTGCCCGACGACGGCGATGGGTGCGGCATACGACTGGTCGGGGATGCCGTCGAAGACGAGGAGCCGATGGTTCCACCCGTCGGCGACGACGAGGTTGCCGTCGATGACGTCGACTCCGGTGGGCAGGTGCAGCCCGCGCTGGGGGCCTTCGCCGCTCGCCTGCGGTCCTTCGCTGGAGAAGTCCCGCTGGCCCAGGACGACGTCCGCGTCCTGCCCGTCCGCGGTCGGCAGTGCATGCCAGATGAGTACACGCTGGTTGCCGGTGTCGCTGACGACCAGGCACTCGCCGTCCGACCACGCACCGCGGGGGGCGTACATCGTCGCCGCGGTAGGGACCGCTGCGGGCAACTGGAGCCCGCCGGGCGAATGCGCGCCGAGCCGCCGGAGAGGGCGCGGCATCAGCTTGCCGGCGCCCCGATGCGGATGGTGTCGAGTGCGATGAAGGTGCCGCTGGATGGCGGGGCGACCTCTTCCACCGCCCGAAGGCCGGTGACGCGGCTGAGGAGCGTGCCTCGGATCTCCTCCTTCACGCTGTCGCTGGGGGCACTGCAACCGGTGGCGAAGCGCACATAGGCGACGTCGCCCTCGACACGGTCAACCTCAAACTCCACCGAGCTCGCCATGAGATAGGGCCTGATCTGCTCGACAGCGCGCAGCACGTCGAGTGTGAGATTCGCCTTGACCAGGCCATGCGACACGAGAAGCGCCATGACCTCGGGCTCATCGACGGCGGCGAAGAGGATGTCCTGCCCGCGTGGATCGGACCGCAGCATGCGCACGAGCACCATCAGTCCCACTCGGTTGAAGGCGGTGATGGCCTCCACTGTCTCGTCGAGCAACGCGGAGACCTCGGGGTCCTGGTGATGGATGCGGTCGCGCAGTTCGTCGACGCGGCGCGCAAGGTCGTCGAAGGACTCCGGGGCGGCGTCGTCTGAGGTGCTGCCGTGATGTGAATGGTCTGTCATGGCTGTCCTTCTGTCATGTCCGGTGGCTGTCATGCCCCGGTGCGCTAGTGGTAGACCATCTGTCGCTGGATAAGTTGTGCGGTCTGGGTGGCCAGCACCTCGGCGAAGGCTGCCCGCGCCTGCCGCTGCATGACCTCCGCCACGCTCCCACCGGGGTCGGCGGGCAGAGTGCGGCGCTCGAGTGCCTCGAGCACGAAGCATGCGGCACCTGTCCCGGTGAGCAGGTGCTCCTCGAAGAAGTTGTCGACGTACTCGCCGAGCCACACTCCGTCGCCTTGAGGGTCGTCGTTCAGTCGATCGAGGGCTGCCTGCTCGCCACCGCACCGGTGGACGATGCGCTCGGTGAAGTTGCCCGTGGCTTCTTGGAGGAGGAGCTCGAACTGCTGGCGAAGGTAGAGCTCCATCAGGCACCCCTCCCGGACGCGGCCGAAGTCACGGCCTCGTCGAGGCTGGCGAGAATCTCGTTGACCGTCGCCACTCCTTCGGAGTCGCCGTACGACTCGAAGATCCGCCGTGATCGATCGAGGCGCTCGCGAGCGTCGCTGAACACGCCGAGGTGGCCGAGGGCATTGCCCTGGTTGGCCAGGATGCGTGCGGTGCCGAGAGGGTCGCTCTCCTCGGAGCGGTACTGCAAGAGCTCCTCGTAGAGGTGCACGGCCTCGTCGAGGTTGTCCTCTTGATGCACGCTCGGGAGGTACTGCAGGGCGTTGGCGAGATTCATCTGCGTGCTGGCCCACAGTGCAGGATGAGTGTCGGGTCGGTAGACGCGCAGAGCTGCTCGCAGCGAGGTGACGGCGACCCCCACCCGCAGGCGATCACCCTGGCTCGACATCGGGATCACGAGGTAGGCAAGGGCGAGGTGGGAGTTGCAGGCGGCGAACTGCTCGGGGTGGGTTTCCTCGCCGAAGACCTTCAGTGCCTCATTGAGGTCCTGCGTCACCCCAAGCAGGAGCCCGGGGTTGCGCGTCGACATCTCCTGCCGCGCGAGCGCCCGAGTGACGTGGAGCTCGCCCCACAGCTCTGCCGGGGCGTAGAACCGCACGTCATCATCGAGATGCCGCGGGATGAGGCGCAGTGCGGCGTCCACCGCGTCCGAGGCCGCTTGCGGACTGCCGAGGCTTTCGCGAAGGAGCTCTGCCCGCGTGGCGAGGAGAGATGCGGCGAGGATCATGGAGCCCGCAGCCTCTGCTGCGTCGGCGCCCTCGTTGAGTTCGTCGACCGCGGCCTGGACGTCACCCCGCTCAAGGGCGGCGGAAGCACGCGCAGATCGCACGACAGCGGCGATCTCGCCGGTAGTGCTCGCCACCTCGGGGGCGGCGTCACGGACACCCACGCTGTACGCCGCGACCGCCGCGAGGGCCGCAAGATCGGGATCCGACGGGGTGAATGCTTCCCACACGCCATCACCACCGACGAGCACCGCACGGTTGTAGCGAGCGATGTCGTCGTCGCCGGTGACATGCTCGGCTGCCTCGGCGGGGGAGTCCGCCAAGGCAAGGCGCACGGCGTCCCACCCGGGGGGCCACTTCTCCGGCACGACTCCTCGGAGCAACTGTCGGCGCACTGCATCGTCCGACCCGGGCATGACGAGCATGCCGGCGGGCCAGGGCAGGACGCCCAGGGGCTGCGGTCGCTGGATCACGTGTCCTCCGGTCAGCGGCGGATGAACCGCCGCGCGTTCCTCTCGATGATGCGCCCGGCCTGCTCAGCCTGGCTTTGCTTCGGATAGTCGCCCACCTTGCGGCGCACTGCGCCGGAGACGAGGACGACGTCGAGGTAGACAATCCACCTACCCCGCTCCTTCTCCACATGTGCATCTGCGGAGAGGGCCTCCTCGACGTAGGGGAAGTCGGGTGCGTGCCACTCCGGCGCAGTCCACTCGGCCACGGTCACTCACCTGCCTCCCACTCCATGAGAATGCTGCTGGCCACCTGCTCAACCGATGCTTGCACGGCGGGGCTGAGCGGGGCCCCGATCTCGAAACTCTCTCCCTCGATGAGCCACACCGTGACGTCCTCCGGGTATTCGTCCTTCAGGAGCCACTGGGCGAAGCCGAGTGCCTGGTCCCACCGGAAGCGGTGCAGGTTGCCCTCCGGGGGGCGCAGGTCCGTCAGCTCGGCGCCAGGCACGCGATGGACAGTCCCGGGGTCGACGCCGATGGACGATGCGTCCACGACGACCACCCGGCGGGCTCCCTTCATGGCGAAGGCCACGTCCATGCCCGCGGTGCCCCCGTCGATCAAGCGAACCCCTTCGGGGGTGCCTCTTTCGGCGAGCAGGCGCACCAGGACCGGGCCCGCTGCGTCATCCCCTCGCAGGAGATTGCCGCAGCCGACCACGAGCGTGTCGGTGGGTGCTGGCCCGTACATCTGTCCCTTCATACCGGGACCCCGGTGCTCGCGCACCGGGGTCCCGGAAGCCGAACTGCAGTCGTGCGGCTGGCTGTCAGCCGCCACCCATCTTGAACTTCGCGAGCTGGCGTCCGGTCTTGCCGTCGTAGGCGTGAACCGTGCACACCAGGCACGAGTCGTAGCTGTGTGCCACCTGACCGAGCTCCACGGGGAAGTCGGGGTTCTCGATGGGGGTGCCGATGAAGGACTTTTCCATCGGACCGAGTGCATTGGAGCCATCGCGCGGGCCGATGTTCCAGGCCGTCGGGGTGACGACCTGGTAGTTGGCGATCTTGCCCTTCTCGATGACGATCCAGTCGCTCAGCGAGCCACGCGCCGCCTCGGTCGAGCCGAAGCCCTTGCCCTCCTGCGGCTCCGCCGGCTTCGCGTAGAAGTCAGCATGCAAGTCAAGCTCGCCGAGCCACTCCTGGACCTTCTTGAAGTACTTCGGTGCCTCGTGCATGCGCGCGAGCACCCGTGTCATCACGTTCGGACCGATCTGATCGATCACGTTCTTGATGAACGGGTCGTAGTCCTGGTGGGCCGCTGCGTCGGGCCTGGCCGCCATCATCTGTCGAGCAAGCGGGCCGGCCTCGAGCGGGACGTAGCCAAGATTCGGCACGTCGTAGCGGGGGGACTTCGCCCACGAGTACTTCTGCTGGGCCTCGCCCTCGACCGGATCGATGGGATCGGTCACGCCCTCCCACGGGTGCCGACTGCCGGTGCCCTTGAAGAAGGAGTGCGTGATGTCCTCGGTGACTCGAGCCTGATCGAAGTCGAAGAACTGGCCCTTGGCGTAGATGCCCGAGCGGGACTGGAGCGCCGCGTTGCGTCCCTCGACCGTGGGGTGCTGGTAGAGCTCGGGGTCGAGGAAGGTGCCGGTGGCGAGGTAGTTGTCGTAGCCCACGCCGTACTTGTCTAGGCCGATCTCCATGGCCCAGCGAAGGAAGAACGCGCAGTCACTGTTGTTCTGAGACTCGTTCTCGTCCATCCAGGCGAGCACGTCGTCCCATGTCTTGTTCTCCAGCCAGCGATCGACGGAGCAGCCGAGCCACTCACCCTCGAGCCACTCGCGACCCCAGTGCTCCAGGATCGCCAGGGACCGGGTGAGGTCCGACAGTGTGGGTGCGCCCATGACACCGCCGGGGATCATGAAGGACGAGTGTGGCCACTGCCCGCCGAAGATCGCATAGATCTCCACCGGGAGCTGTGACATCGTCACGCCCTTCTGGTAGCTGGTGCCGACGTACGGCGCGAAGCGGCGTGCGGCTTCCTCGTAGGAAGAGCGCCGGCGTACTGGGCGGCGGTGAGGTCCGGGCCCATGATCGCGTAGAACCAGCGAGGGATGCTCTGGAGCGTCTCGCAGGCCTGGGCGATGTTGCGCACGCGCGTCGCGTTGGGTGGCACGTAGGTCGCCCAAGCGGTGTCGAGGGCGTAGCACGCCTTGTAGAGGTGGCTACCGCCGCAGATGCCGCAGATGCGCGGCGTCATGATGAGGCCGGCCTGCGGATCCTTGCCCTTGAGGATGATTTCGAACCCGCGGAACATCGCCGCGGTCGTCCACGCGTCGGTGACCACCCCATCGGTGATGGTCACGCGCACGTCGAGGTCGCCCTCGACCTGCCCGAGCGGGCTGACATTGAGGTCCATGACTGCCATGTGATTGATCTCCTGTTTCGCTCGGTGAGGGGTCAGACGACGAACATGTCTTCCTTGGACCACTGCGGCGCGACAGCGCGCGACAGTCCGGCCAAGGCCATGTAGGAAGCGGGGTCCATGCCGGTGGGCTCGTCCTTGGGGATGACGCCCGCCACCTTCTGGGTCTTGAAGACGGTGCCGAGCTCGAGGTCACCGAAGGGATACCCGGGTTCGGTGCAGCCGGTGCAGGGGTGGCCCGCGCGTGTCTTGGAGGACTGGCGGTTCCACAGGATCCGGTTGCAGGGGCTGTGGGTCATTGGGCCGCGGCAGCCGAACTCGTAGAAGAGGCAGCCGCTGCGCATGCCCTGACCGAAGCTCTTGGGATCCTGCTTGTAGTTGTAGAACTGGACGCGGGTGCACCCGGTCTGCGTGAAGGTCGTGAAGAACGTGCGTGGACGGTGGAGCTCGTCAAGGTCGAGGTCCTTGGCGCGACCAGCAGCGAGCGCCACGATGATCTGGGAGATCCAGTCGGGGTGGGCGGGGCAGCCGGGGATGTTGATGACCGGCAGGCCGAGCCTGCTGACGAAGTCGGGGCCGAGGTAGCCGCCCTTCTTGCCGCCGCGGTCGAACTGCAGGCCACGACTCTCAGACGGATTGGGTGGCACCGCGGGCAGACCGCCCCAGGAAGCGCAGTCACCGATCGCGACGACGACGCCGGCCTTGGGTGCGATGTCGCTGACCCAGTCCTTCATTGGCCGCTCGGCGAACATGTCCATGCGCCCCGTGCCGTTGGGGCCCTCAATGACAGTCCCCTCGAACACGAAGATGTCGCATTCCTTCTCGCCCTTGGCATAGGACCAGAAGATGTCCTGGGCAGCCTTCCCGAGCTCCATGGAGAGCGTGGGGTGGTAGACGACTTCCAGACCGAAGTCGACGATCAGGTCGACGACGGATGGCTCTGCTGCGTTGATGAACGACATCGTGTTGCCGCTGCAGGCACCTCCCTGGAACCAGAGTACGGACGCCACTATGCCTCCTGTGGGGTGAGACGGCTGTCGTCGGCGGGCACCGAGGACAGGAGCTGGTCGAGCAGTGAGTCGACGCCAGCGCCCGTGCGCGACGACGTCTCGATGATGGGTGCAACCGGGTTGACGGAGCGCAGCGCGTGGTACGCCGACTCCGCATCCCACTCCACCGCGTCAGCGATGTCCGTCTTCGTGACGACGATGACATCGGCGGAGTGGAAGATTTGGGGGTACTTCAACGGCTTGTCCTCGCCCTCCGTGACCGAGAGGAGGGCGATGCGGGTGTCTTCGCCCAGGTCGAAGCCTGAGGGGCACACGAGATTGCCGACGTTCTCCACCACGAGTAGATCCAGAGAGGCAAGATCCCAGCCGTTTAGGTGCTGGCTGACCATGTCGGCTTCGAGGTGGCACATGCCCTCGGTGACGATCTGCCTCACGGGCGCGCCAGACCGGGCCAGGCGCCGTGCGTCGTTGTCCGTGGCGCAGTCGCCCACAAGCGCGGCTGCGGCCACTCCGCGCTGCAGGGCCAGCCTGAGAAGCGCTTCAAGCAGTGCCGTCTTGCCCGTGCCAGGACTCGACACCCAGTTGCTCACGCGCACGCCGGAGTCGGTATACGTCGCGCGGAGTGCTGCGGCGTGGAGGTCGTTCTTCTCCAGGATGCCCTTCTTGAGCTCGACGATGCGGGTCACGGGCTCACCACCGCAGGCTCGTCCTCAAGCACGAGCGAGAGGATCTCCATGTCCTTGCCGTCGCGCACGTCGTTGGATGGAGCCCCGCACGCGCTGCATGTGAAGTCCGTCGTGCCGAGCAGGATGCGATCGGCGTCGCACGGGGCGCAGTGGATGACGACCGGTGCGCGCTCGATGTGGAGGGCGGCGTCGGCGAGAGGCGTGGCCTGCGCAGCCACGTCGTAGGCGTAGGTGAGTGCCTCGGGTACGACACCCGAGAGGACTCCGATGCGCACGCGCACCTCGAGGACCCGTGGGGAATCCTCGGAGAGCGCCTCGACCACTGTCGAGACGATCGCGTGGGCGACGGAGAGCTCGTGCATGTTAGGCCTGTGACTGCTGACGGCCGAAGGCCTTGGCGAAGGCGAAGAGGAAAGCAAGGCCTTCCTGAACGCCCGGGTCCTTGAGCTCGCGCAGGATTGCGAAGGCCCCGCCGACCTGGGCCTGCTTTCCGCGCGTCGCGGCATCTGCCTCGACGGCGGCCTGTCCGACGCGTCCGATCACCTGCACGACCTCGGGCTGGAGCACGGGCGAGTCGAGGAAACTCGTAATGGTGTCGCTTCTCTCGGCGAGGGCCGGTGCGAGCGGCGCGAGTGCGGCAAGGCTTCCGATGGCACCGCCGATGGCGCTCTCGTCGCCCGCGCCCTCGACGCGCAGCTGGCGCACCAGGCCGTTGACGTTGTCGGCGATCTCAGGTCCGCGCTGCAGCAGTGCGGATGCCATGGTGGACAGCGCGGCGAGTGTAGGTGCATTCGCCACGATCACGGCCAGGGCCTGGCGCGTCTCGGGATCGGCGAGCATCGCCTCGAGGGGATCGGTCGATGTGGGCAGATCAGGACTCAGGGTCACGGCCACCTCCGAGGAATGAGCGTCTCGGCGCTTGTGCGCTTGGGAGGAAGGTAGGGATTAGTCGGGTGCCGTGTCCCTCATTTGTGAGGAAAGGTGACCTTCATGTCCCGTTATGCGGGACAAGTCCGCTTCTGGGCTGATGCATTCAGATCTCCCTGACACCCGTGTGAATCAGGGGGCGAGTGTGACAAGCGATCAGGCCGGATTGAGGTTGGCGATCGCGATGATCTGCCAGCCGGACTCCCCGCGGCGCCACACCGTCAGCCGCGGAGCGGGCTTGGTCGAGAGGCGTGATCCATTGATCGTCTCCTCGACGGACAGCCAGTGTGTGGCCACAATCGTGTCGCCGGCGCGCGTCGAAGAAAAGTCGGTGAGGGAGAGTTGGCCGAGATCCTCTCCCTTGAGCATCTCCACTTCTTTGGCCTTGTCGCGCGGGCCGTCGGTGTGGACGGATTGGAAGTCCGCGGCGAGGATGGCATCGACGGCGGCCCAGTCCTTGCTGGCGACAGCACCGACGAACTCGCGGTAGAGGGCTTCGCCATCGGCCTGAGGATCCTGCATCGCGCTCATGTGGTCTCCCGAAACAAGGGGACGCAGGGCGTCCGGGGCCACGGACGCTATCAGGCGGGGGCGGTGAGCGACCAGGTTTCGCCGGACACCCGCAGCGGGATGCCGGACTTGCCGCGCTCGCCGACCTTCACGCCCAAGACCTGATGGAGCTGGATCGTGTTGATGTCGAAGCCGAGACGTGAGGCCGCCATGTAGAGGCGCCACACGCGCGCCGTCGGCAGGCCGGCCTCGGCCACGCACGCATCCCAGTTGCGCTCGAGGTTGTCGCACCAGTGCTTGAGGGTGAGGGCGTAGTGCTCGCGGAGGTTCTCCTCGTGACGGATCTCGAATCCCGCGTTGTTCATCTCCATGATGATCTCCCCGGGAGGTGCGAGCTCGCCGTCGGGGAAGACGTAGCGGTTGATGAAGCTGCGCTTGAAGTGCGTGGGCCACTTGTCGTCGGGGCGCGTGATGCAGTGGTTGAGCAGTCGGCCCTCGGGGCGGAGCTTGCCGTAGAGGAAGGAGAAGTAGGACTCGTAATTGGCGCGGCCGATGTGCTCGGTGAGGCCGATGGAGGAGACGGCGTCGAAGCCGGTCTCCTTGACGTCGCGGTAGTCGCTGTGGCGTATCTGAGCGACATTCCCTAGGCCCGCGTCCTCGATGACGCGCTGACCCCACTCGGCCTGCTGCTTCGACAGGGTCACGCCGATCGCGCTCACGCCGTAGTTCTTGACCGCGTGGAGCACCATCCCGCCCCAGCCACAGCCGACGTCGAGAAGGCGCATCCCGGGCTGGAGATTGAGCTTGCGGCACACGAGGTCGAACTTCTCCTCCTGCGCCAGCTCGAGCGATGCGTCCTCGGTCGGGAAGACCGCGCAGGTATAGGCCATCGATGGGCCGAGCACCATCGAGTAAAAGGTGTTGCTCACGTCGTAGTGATGATGGATCGCCTCGGCATCACGGCGCTTGGAGTGGCGACGGCCGCCGAGTGCTCGCTCCTGCGGTGGCGGGTCAGGGCGGACGAGTGCGTCCTTGGCGAAGCGCTTGACGAGCCGAGCGCGATCGACGACCGACACGTGGTCGAGCGGCAGGGGGTAGAGGCGGCTGAGGGCCTCGTAGACATCGCCATGGATCTCCAGGTCGCCGGTGACGTAGGCGCGCGCGAGACCGAGCTGGTTGGGTGACCCGGCGATGTAGTGGACTCCGCGGGGATTGGTGACCTCGAGGACCACCTCGGCCCCGATGAGACCGGTGCTCGACCCGTCGTAGGCCTTGAAGCCGACGCGGCGATCGGATGGGACGACAGTGGCGAATGCCGTGGCGAGATCCATGGCTCCTCCCGAGACCGTGCTGTGCCTATCGGCGGCGGACGACCTTGTCGTAGAGGTCGAGCAACCGCGAGGACGCATCGTAGGCCCCCTTGAGGTCCTGGTAGGCCCCGCCTCCGTAAATACTCCAGAATTCCTCAGGCGAGTAGTACGCCGAGGAGTAGAGGGACTTGCGTCCGTCCATCTGCGTCACGACCTCCTCGATGCGCCGGTTCACCCGGCCCTCGGCGGGGTCCACGCCCGGGGGCAGGGGCACGGTGGACCAGAAGCCGACGTTGACATAGGTGATCTCAGGATCGAACTCATACAGCGGCCAGCGGGCGGCCGGATCGCGTTGTCTGAGGGGGCATACCCACACGGGCTCGATGCCCACCTCTCGGTGGAAGAAGTCGAGGAAGTCGGCGAGGCGGTCGATGGGCACCTCGATGTCCTGCACGACCTCCTCGCGCGCGGGCTTGCGGCGCACGCGCGCCGCCTTGGCGGAGAACTGCGTGCGCCGGTCCCACTTGATGATCTTCCAGTAGACGTCGCTGCGCAGCTTCCCCTTGGGCCAGAAGCGGCGCACGAACGGCTTCTGCGTGCCGAAGGCGCGCGAGCACCAGAACCAGTCGGTGTCCCAGCGCCAGATGTAGTCGTGGATGGTGAGCAGGTCCTCGCGCTTGCTCGGGATCGACCGGTAGTAGATGTCCATGCC